>NZ_JBHVIV010000047.1:0-68718 GCF_042799475.1 Kitasatospora sp. NPDC057692
CGGCCCGTGCGGCTCTCCCACAGCGGACGCCAGGCGGCGTCGTAGGCGGTCAGGTTGCCGTCGTCCTGGACGTAGAAGTACGTGCCCACCCCGTAGGTGCCCACGGCGGTCCAGACCGCGACGCCGTTCTTGTACAGGACCACGTGCCCGTCGTACTGCTGGTACAGCACGGTGCTGCCGTCGGGCGAGGACCAGCTCTGGCCGCGGGTCAGGCCGGCGGTGGCCTGGATGACGGTCTGGTTCGCGTCCGAGGCCGGCGCCGCCACGGCCGCGGGGGCGCCGGCCGCCACCGCGGCGGGCACCGTCACGGTGGGACTCGCCGCCGGGGCGCCGTCGGCGGCGAACGCCGGACCGCCCAGCAGCCCGGTGGCCATCAGCACGGCGCCCAGCGCGACGCCCGCGCGGGGAACGAGGGAACGTGCGATCCTCATGACGGACACTCTCCTCAAGTCGTTTCTCCAGGTGGCCTGTTGCCTCGAAGAGTCTCGCGGCCCGCGAACCCTCCAGGCAAAGCCCTTCGACGTCCTTCGAATCCGGGCGCCGCACCACCCGCCGGCGCTCCCCCGCACCTGTCCGCGACCCGCCCCGCTCAGGCGGCCGAGAGCCCGGCCCGGCGCAGCAGGTAGAGGCCCGAGGCGGCGGCGAGCACGGCCATGCAGGCGGTGAAGACCAGGCCCGCCTCGGACAGGCCGAGCGGTTCGGCGAGCACGCCGACGCCGATGACGGGGATCGAGATGCCGAAGTAGGCGACGACGAAGAGCGCGGAGAGCGCGCCGCCGCGGTGTTCGGCGGGAGCGGCGGCGGCGATCTCGCCGACCGCGCCGCGCAGGCCCATGCCCTGGCCGGCGCCGCCCACCAGGGCGGCGAGGACCAGCGGCGCCAGGACGGTCCAGGCGAGCGAGGAGGCCAGCAGGGCGAGCCCCGCGATGAGCACCAGGCAGCCCAGCGGAATCGCCCGCGCGGTGCCCAGCCGGGGCACCAGGAGCTGGCCGAGGGTCGAGCCGAGGAAGGCCGTGAAGACGACGAGGCCGGTGACCGCGCGGTTGTGGACGCCCAGGCCCTCGGCGAGGAAGGCGGGGCTGACCGAGGTGAAGACGCCCAGCAGCGAGAAGCCCGCGAAGGCGGCGAGGCCGGCCGGGACGAAGACCCCGCGGACCTGCGGCGGCAGCGACGGCCGGCGCGGGCGGGCGGTGCGCAGCGGACGGGCGCCCGCGACGGTCTCCGGCAGCGACCAGAGGACGGCGAACGAGGCGGCGAGCAGCACCAGGTGCACGGCGAACGGCAGGATCAGCGGGTACGGGGCGTACTCGGCGAGCACGCCCGACAGCAGCGGCCCGCAGCCGAGGCCGCCCATGTTGGCGGCGGTCGCGGCGAACGCGGCCCGGCCGCGGCGGCCGGGCGGGGCGAGTTCCAGCACGTAGGCGGTGGCGGTGCCGGTGAACAGGCCGGCCGAGAACCCGGAGAGCAGTCGGCCCAGGCAGAGCATCGGCAGGCCGCCCTCGGCGAGGAAGGCGACGGCGCTGCCCGCCGCGAAGGCCAGTCCGCAGAGCAGCACGGGTCGGCGCCCGACGGAGTCGGAGACGTTGCCGACGAGCAGCAGGACGCCGATGACCCCGAAGGCGTAGATCGCGAACACGACCGTGACCATCAGTTCGGAGAAGCCGATCTCCTCCTGGTACAGGCCGTAGAGCGGCGTGGGCAGGGTGGTGCCCGCCATGCAGACGGCGAAGGCCGCGGCGGCCCCGAGGTAGCCCGGGTGGCGTGCGGCGGGTGGCCGCTCGGTCGGACGATCGGTCATCAGCCCACGGTAGGCGCCCCGGCGGGCCCGGGGCGGGTCGGCGGCGGCGGGCTGCGCCGAATGGCCTCCCCCTGCTCCCTGCCGGACGACGGGGCCGAAAATGTCTCGCCGGGACTTCTGTCCCGCCGGGACATTTCCGGGTGTACGGTGGGGACCGTGAGCATCGAGAAGGACGAGGCGGCCCCCGAGGGGCGGCGCGGACGCAAGGCCCGGCGCACCCGGGAGTCGCTGGCGGGCGCCGCGCTGCGGCTGGTCCTGGACCGGGGCCTGGCAGCGGTCGCGGTGGAGGACGTCACCGAGCTGGCCGACGTCTCCCGGCGTACGTTCAGCCGGTACTTCCCCTCGCGGGAGGACGCCGTGCTGGACTGCCTGCGGGCGGACTTCGACCGGATCAACGCGGCGCTGGCCGCCCGCCCCGCGGACGAGAACCCGCTGACCGCCTACCGGGCGGCCCTGCGCGGCTGGCTGCGGGACGAGGATGAACCGGCCTGGCACCGGCGCCCGGACATGCGCGAGCTGTTCGCACTGATCGCCCGCGAGCCCTCGCTGACCGCCGCCTACCGGCGGATCTGCGTCGACGCCGAGGAGGCGTCCATCCGGATCGCCGCCGAACGGCTGGGCCTGGACGCCGAGCGCGACCTGCGGCCGGCCGTGGCGATCGGGCTCGGGGTCGCGGCCCTCCAGGCCACCGCCCGTGCCTGGGTCCGCCACCCGGCGCCGGACGACGGGACGTCCGGACTGCCCGCCCTACTGGAACAGGCCTTCGCGACGCTCGCCGCCGAGCCGCCCCCGGACGGCCCGGCGGCCTGAGCAGCACCACCCCCGCACCGAAGGAGCACCACCATGACCCCCACCACCACCGACACGACCGGCACGGCCCACCCGCAGGAGTTCACCGGGCGCGTCGCGCTGGTCACCGGCGGCGCCTCCGGCATCGGACTCGCCGTGGCCCGGCGGCTGGCCGCCGGCGGCGCGGCCGTCGCCGTCGCGGACCACGACGCCGGGGGTGCCCGCGAGGCCGTCGCCGCGCTGGAGGCCGAGGGCGCGCGGGCGCTGGCCGTCGAGGTGGACGTGACCGACCCCGAGTCGGTGCGCGCCGCCGTCGAGGCCACCACCGCCGGCCTCGGCGCCCTGCACCTGGCCGTCAACAACGCCGGCATCGCGGGCGCGACCGCGCCGACCGGCGCCTACGACCCGCAGGACTGGCGCCGGGTGCTGGCCACCAACCTGGACGGCGTCTTCTACTCGCTGCGCCACGAGATCCCGGCCATCCTCGCGGCCGGCGGCGGCGCGGTGGTCAACATGGCCTCGATCCTGGGCACCAACGGCTTCGCCGGCTCGCCCGCGTACGCCGCCGCGAAGCACGGCGTCGTCGGCCTGACCAAGACGGCCGCGCTGGAGTACGCCGCGCAGGGCGTGCGGATCAACGCGGTCGGCCCGGGCTTCATCGACACCCCGCTGCTCGCCCAGGCCGACGAGGCCGCCCGCGCCGCCCTGGTCGCGCTGCACCCTGCCGGCCGGCTCGGCCGCGCCGAGGAGGTCGCCGAGCTGACCGCCTTCCTGCTGTCGGACCGGGCCTCCTTCATCCACGGCAGCTACCACCTGGTCGACGGCGCCTACGCGGCCCGCTGACCGGGGACGCCCGTGCCGGCCGCCGTGCCGGCTGCCGTGCCGCACGGCGGCCGGCACGGGCAGGGCCGCGCACGGGCGGATCCCGAACGGCCCCAGATGGTCTGCCGTCTCCCACGGCGCGGTCGAGGCGCCGAAGGACGTCGACCTGCCGGTCCGCGAGGGCGAGGTGGTCACCCTGTCGGCACCCGGGCGGGGCGGGATCCGCTTCCGGGGCGTCCGGGTGGGCGGCCGGGGGATCGGGCACGTGCCCGAGGGGCGGCGCGTGTTCCCCGCGATGACCGTCCGGGAGAACATCGACATCGGCGCCCACCCCCTCCGGCGCGCCCCTCGGGAGGACCTCGACCGGGTCCACCTCCTGTTCCCGGTGCCGGCCGAGCGCCTCGGCCAGGAGGCCGGCACCCCCTCCGGCGGCGACCAGCAGCTGCTCCACGAGCCGTCGACGGGCCTGGCCCCGCCGATCGTCACGCAGATCTTCGCCGTCGTCCGGGAGATCAACGGCCATGGCGACCGTCCTGCTCGTCGAGCAGAACGCCGCCCGGGCGCTCAGGCCCGCCGACCGCGGCTACGTCCTGGAGACCGGGTCGATCGTGATGAGCGCCCCGGCGGCCGAGCCGCTGGACGATCCCCGGGTGCGCGCCGCCTGTCCCGGCAGGGCGGCGGGGCGACCGGACCGGCATGACCGACCGGGGCGGCCGGCCTCCCCGCGGGTGACCGGCGCGGGGACCGGTCCAGGGCCCGGCAGCGGTCCCGGCCCCGGGCGCGGCTCCGGCCGGGGCCCGGGCGGGGGCGGTGGATCGGGCTGCAGCGGCGGCGGTCCCGGCGGCACCGGGTCCGGCCCGCCGGGGCCGGGCACCGGTCCGGGCAGCGGTCCCGGTCCGGGGCCAGGTCCCGGACCGGGGGCAGGGGTGGGGCTGGGCGGCACGGGGTCGTTCGGCGGCGTTCCCACGGCGGGTCGCTCCTCTCGGTCTGCGGCTCCGTTCCCGCACGCGGCTACCCCGTCCGCCGCCCCCGACACCCGCGGAACGGCGGTAGCTACCCGCCGCCGCCGCGCAGGTCCCGGGCCGCCGCGCGGTGGAGGTCGGCGAGCATCGCGGCCACGGCGGCCGTCACCGGGGTGCCGCCGGTGCGGCGCTCGGCCCAGCGCCAGTCGCCGTCGGGGTTGACCTCCAGGAAGACCGGCCGCCCGGCGCTGAGCAGGAAGTCGAACGCCCCGTAGCGCAGGTCCATCGCCCCGGCCAGCGCGCGGGTCGCGGCGGCGACCCGCGGCGGGGGCGAGGGCAGCGGTCGGACCTCCAACCGCTCGGGGGCGGCCCAGGGGTCGGCGGGGTCCGCCTTGCCGACCTCGAAGGCGTGCAGCCGCCCGGCGACGAAGTACACCCGCAGCTCGGCCTCGTGCTCCACGTACTCCTGCACGAGCACCGGCGGGCCGGGGCGCGGGCCCCCGGACAGGTCCGCGCGGTCGAGGACGGTGGGGAAGATCCCGTGCAGCCGGCCCGGCACCGGCTCGACGAAGTGGTGGTGGGCCGCCTTGACGACCACCCGCGGCCCCTCGAACGCCTCGCGCACGAGGTGCGGGTCGGTGGTCAGCACGGTGTGCGGGACCGCGACGCCGCACCGCCGGGCCAGCCGGAGCTGGGAGAGCGGCCCGGGGCGGTCGGAGCGGATCGCCGTGCCGGAGAGCGCCGCCAACTCGTCGGCCGCCCTCCGCCAGGAGTCCCGCAGGAAGGCGCTCCGGGCCGGGTCGGGGGCGTCCGCCGTGGCGGCGGAGGGGGCGAAGTGCCGGATCCAGGTGACGGTGGGGGTCAGCGGGCGCCCGTTCAGCCGCACCGCGCGGCCGTCGGCGCCGAGGGTGAGGGAGGTCGCGGCGAGCTCCTCGGCGTTCAGGCGGGCGGTGCGGATGCCCGCCCCGGCGAGCAGCCGCACGACCGGGTCGAGATCGGTGTCGCAGGCGCGGCTGAGCAGCAGCACACAGGGGTCCGGCACCGGGCGCACGTCGAACACCAGGGCAGGGTCGTCGAGTTGGGCGAGGAAGGACGGGACGTCAGGCATCGGCTTCGGCGCCGGCGTCCGCAGCGGCGCCGGCGGTGGCGAGCAGGTCGTCGGCCATCGCCAGCAGCTTGGTGACGGTGGCCGCCACCTGCTCGGGGGCGGAGGGCAGACGGTCGGCGACACGCTGCAGCACCGCCAGGTCGAAGGCCGCCGGCTTCGCGGGCACCGGCTCCGGCACGGCCGGGCGCAGCAGCAGGAGCAGCTCCAGCACCGTCGCCATCTCGGTGGCCAGCAGCCCGAGCGAGGCCATGTCGCCCAGGTCGCAGCGCGGCCGGCTGTCGCGGTCCAGCACCGACAGCACACCGATGCAGTCGCCGTCGCAGATCAGCGGCGCGGCCATGATGCCGCGCGGCACGTAGCCGGTGGACTCGGCGGCCGAGCGGGCGAACTGCGGGCTCTGCGCCACGTCGTCCACCACCACCGGCTGGCCCGTCAGCAGCGCCCAGCCGGCGATGCCGGTGCCGGCCGGGAAGCGGGTGCCCAGCAGGTGGTGCTCGCCCTCCCCCGCGACGGCCTCGAACACGAGGGCGCCGTCGGTCTCGTCGACCAGCAGCACGGAGGCCGCGGCGGCGCCGAACACGCTGCGCGCGACCTCCACGATCGACTGGAGCAGTCTGCGCCGGTGCAGCTCGGCACTCTCCAACGGGTCAGTCGACACGCGCACCTCCATCGGGTACGGCTACGTTCTCAGCGGCCAGGTAGAGGACGGACTTGAGCTGGAAGGGGGTGAGCGAGCGGTGCTTGCTGAGAATGAGCGCGCAGATGCCCGCGATGTGCGGGGTCGCGAAGCTGTTCCCGGTACTGAGCAGCTGCCGGCCGCCGGGGCCGGCCACCGGCACCCGCACGCCGCGGGCGTAGAACTCGACCGGCGGTGACGGGTTGTAGTAGTAGGTCATCGGGTTGGGGCTGTCGTGGCTGGCCACCGAGATCACCGAGGCGAACGGCCACGGGTAGCTGCGCACCGGCATGTTGTGCGCGGAGGCGACGATGACGCAGCGGCGGAAGTAGGCGGAGTCGGCGAGGTCCCGCAGGGCGTCGCAGAACTCCGCCTTGGTCGTGGACAGGCTCAGGTTGATGACGTCGTAGCCCTCCTCGATCGCCCAGGTGAGCCCGGCAAGGAGGGCGGCGCCGCTGCCGTGCCGGCCGCCGCCCAGCACCCGCACCGAGGTGAGCAGGGCGCCGGGGGCGACGGCGCGGATGACGCTGGCGCAGGCGGTGCCGTGGCCGGCGGTGTCGGCGGGCTCGGTGGGGACGACGGCGAGGGTGCCGTCCTCGGCCCGGACCACGTCCATCGCCCGGTCGAGGCCGCCGACCAGCGGGTGGTCGGCGTCGACGCCGCTGTCGAGCACGCACACGCGCACGCCGGAGCCGTCCGCGCCGCCCCAGGCCCACTCCTGGGTGAGGTGGCCGCCGAGCGGGCTGACGTCGAAGGGCTCCTGCGGCACGGTCGAGACCGGCATGCTCCAGGCGGGCACGCCCGGGAAGTGGTCGCGCGCGGGGCGGCGCCAGGGCGGGAGGTGGAGGCCGGTCATCGGCCGTCACCCCCGTCGGCCTGCCTCGGTGGGCCGGCGGCGAGCCAGGCGCGGACCCGTCCGGCGGGCAGCGTGGCGCCCTTGGCCTCGAACATCCGCAACGCCTCGGTCCCTTCAGCCGTCGCCCGCTCGGCCTGGCCGGCCGCCCGGAGCACCATGGCCCGGTCGAGGAGCGTCTCCCCCACCAGGCAGGGGTCGTCGGAGCCGGCGCTCAGCGCCCGGGCCGCCTCGGCCGCGGCCAGCGCCTCGGCGTGGCGGCCGCGGGCGGAGGCGATCCGGCCGCGCAGGGCGGCCGCACCCAGCCGGGCGCGCGGGTTGCCGGCGCCGGCCGGGTCGACGGCCGTGCCGTCGGCCGCGCTGCCGACCGCGCCGTCGTCCGCGCCGTCGACCGGATCGCCGCCGAGCAGGTCCAGGGCCGCCGCGGCGGCGTCCGTACGGCCCTGGGCGAACAGCTCGCGGGCGATCGCCACCTCGGTGGTCCGGGTGTCCGGGACGTGCTCGGCGGCGCGCAGCACGCCGAGGCTCTGCCGGTAGCGGGCCTCGGCGGCCTCGTGGGCGCCGGCCAGCGACTCGACGAAGCCCGCGGCGTCCAGCACCACCGCGTCCGCGAGGTCGGCGTGCACGTCGTGCGAGTAGGTGAGCGCCTCGGCGAGAGTGCGCCGGGCGGCGGGCACCTCACCGGCCAGCGCCTCCAGGTGGGCGCGGGAGACGAGCACCGGGATCAGCAGCGAGCGGTTGGCGGCGAAGCGCCGGCCGAGCAGGTCGCACAGCTCCAGCGAGGCGGCCACCGGGGTAGGCGTCCACTGGGCCAACTCGCAGACCGCGCAGAGCAGTCGGTCCTCCTCGTAGCCGTCGGCCAGGGCCCGGGCGCGGGCCAGCGCGAGGCGGAAGGAGGTCTCGGCGGAGGCGGTGCGCTCGGCGGCGAGGTCGAGGTGGGCGTGCAGCTGGTGCAGCCGGCACCAGCTGAGGTCGTCGTCCGGGTCGCGTTCCAGGCGCTCGGTGAGGTGCCGGGCGTCGGCGGCGACCTCGGCGGGTGCGGCGAGGCCGAGCCGCAGGGCGACGATGCCGCGCTGGATCGCCCGGGTGGCCGCGGCGCGGGGGTCGTCGGGCAGCGCGGCCTCGGCGGCGGCGAGCGCGGTCCGGCAACGGGCCTCGTCCTGCAGCCAGATCCCGGCGTCGCAGACGTGCAGCGCGAGGGCGGTGTGCCGGGGGTCCCCGGCGGGCAGCAACGCGCGTCCGCGTTCGAGGAGTTGGACGGCGGCGGGAAGGTCCTTGCGAGCCAGCGCGCGCATGCCCTCGGCGATCAGGGTGCCGGCCGCCGGTCCGGCCAGGTCGGGCAACCGGGGGTCGCCGGGCCGCAGTTGGCGGCGGAGCAGGCTGGTGGCCTCGACGTGGTAGGCGACGGCCATCGGGTCCGGCGGCCGCTCGCGGGAGAGCCGGTCGGCGAGGAAGTCGTGCCAGCGCTCGCGGCGGGTCTTCGGGGTGAACTCGTAGGCGGTGTCGCGCAGCAGGGCCTGCGCGAAGCGGTAGGTGCCGGACGGGCCGGGCTCGAAGACCCGGCGGCGGGCGAGCAGGGCGGTCGCCTCGTCGGCGGCGGGCGGGGCGGTGCCGTCGGCCTCGGCCATCGCGCGCAGCTGGGCGCGGGTGAACTCGCGGCCGACGACGGCGGCGAGTTCCAGCAGGCCGCGTTCGGTGGCGGGGAGCCGGTCGAGGCGGGCGCCGAGCAGGGCCTGCACGGTGGGCGGCACCTGGGTGCCGGGGGCGGTCTCGGCGAAGACGTCCATCAGCTGCTCGGCGAAGAGCGGGTTGCCGTCGCACAGGGTGACGACCCGGCCGGTCAGCTCGCGGTGGTCGTGGGCCCGGTCGTCCTGGGGGTGGACGTCGCCGCGCAGGGCCAGGGTGCCGACCAGGGCGGCGGTCTGGTCCTCGGTCATCGGCCCGAGGTCGACGGTCAGGGCGCAGGGCGCGCCGGTGCCCCAGCCCGGGCGCAGCTCGTACAGCTCGGGGCGGGCGACGCAGAGCAGCAGGACGGGGACCTCGCGCAGCCAGCCGGCGATCTCCTCGACGAGTCCGAGCAGCGTCGACTCGGCCCAGTGCAGGTCCTCCCAGACCAGGACCACCGGGCGGGAGCGGCCGAGCACCGTCAGGAGGTGGCGCACCGCCCAGGCGATGTCCGCGACGCCGACCGGTTCCGGGGCGGGACCGTCGCCCGGGCCGTCCGGGGCGGGGGCGGACTCGGCGACGGCGGCGAGGGTGCGGGCGACCAGGCGCCGGGTGCGGGCGGCCTCGGCTCCGCCGCCCGGCCGCTCGCCGACCTCATCACCGTCGCCTGCCTGCGCGTCGTCGCCGCCGTCCGGCTGTGCGCCCGCACCGGCGAGCAGGCGGGCGAGGGCGGGCCGGCCGCCGGGCAGCGAGTCGAGCATCTCGGCGAGCGGCCGGTAGGTGATGCCCCGGCCGTAGGCGGAGCAGCGGCCGGTCAGCACCAGCGGCCCGCCGTCGCCGTCCGGGAGTCCGGCGAGGAACTCGCGGACCAGCCGCGACTTGCCGATGCCGGGCGCGCCGACGACGGTGGCCAGGCAGACCTGCCGCCGCTCGCGGGCCTGCCGGTAGCCGCGGGCGAGCTCCCCCAACTCCTCGGTGCGGCCGATGAACGGGGTGAGCGGGCCGGGCCGGTCGGCCGCCGCCTCCGGGTCGGTGATCCGCCAGGCGGGCACGGGGCGGGACTTGCCCCTGAGCTCCAGCGGCTCCACGGGCTCGATGCCGACCCGTGCCCGCACCATGGCGGCGGTGTCCGCGCAGACCAGCACCTCGCCCGGCCGGGCGGCCGTCTGGAGCCGGGCGGCGGTGTTGACGGAGTCGCCGACGACCCGGAAGTCGTCGCCGGGCCGGGTGATCACCACGACGTTGCCGGTGCAGATCCCGGCCCGGGCCTCCAGCCGCACCTGGTACTCGGCGGAGAGTTCGGCGGTCAGGCCGGCCAGCGCGGCGAGCGCGCCGGTGGCGGCGCGGACGGCGCGCAGCGCGTCGTCCTCGTGCGCGACGGTGGCGCCGAACGCGGCGAGGATCGCGTCCCCGATGAACTTCTCGACCACGCCGCCGTGTTCGGCGATGCAGGCGCCGCAGCTGGCGAAGTAGCGGTCCATGACGCGGCGCAGCGGTTCGGGGTCGAGGCGTTCGGCGAGGGTGGTCGAGCCGACGATGTCGAGGAAGAGCATGGACACCTTGCGGCGCGACTCCCGCGGCTCCGGCGGCTCGGCGGCGGCCGCGAGCGGCGCGCCGCAGCCGGCGCAGAACCGGTCCGCCTCGGCGGTGCGGCGGCCGCACGCGGCGCAGCTCACGGCCGGCCCTCCAGGGTGGGTTCGGCCGGCTCGGCGGTCCCGGACGGGTCGGCGGCCGGGTCGGCGGCCGGATCGGCGGGCGGCTCGGCGGACGGATCGGCGGACGGATCGGCAGTGTCCGCGACGGGCCCGGCGGGCCCGGCGGGCTTCGCCGCCCCGGCGGCCTCGGCGGCCGGCAGGGCGAGCCGGGCGTAGACGCCGGCGAGCACCACGAGGAGCCCGGACACCGCGAGGATGGTGTCGATCGGCCCGAACCGCAGCCCGGCCACCGAGCCCGAGAAGCCCCGCAGCCCGCTGCCCGCGAGCCAGCCGGACAGCACCGCCGTCAGCATCGCGGCGAGCCGGGTGACCGGGTAGAACACCGAGACCACCCGGCCGCGGAACTCCTGCGGCGTCGCGGCCAGCAGCAGCGGCGCCATGGCGGTGTTCAGCATGGTGATCGGCACGATGAAGACGAACAGCAGGGTCACCGCCGCCGGGAACCCGGTCTGCCGCGAGTACAGCACCAGCAGGGCGCCGCTCGCCATCAGCCCGATCCAGGTGGTCCGCCGGGCGCCGATCCACTGCACCACCCGCCCGGCGGCGAGCGCGCCGGCGATCCCGCCGATGCCCATCGCCATGCCCAGGTAGCCGTACAGCTCGGCGGAGGCGTGCAGGTTCCGGGTGGCGAAGAAGATGTTGAGGGTGCTGAGCGCGCCCGTGCCGAGCTGGCCGATCACGGTGAGCAGCAGCAGGGCGACCAGGAAGCGGTTGCGGCCGAAGAAGCGCAGCCCGGCGGCGAACTCCCGGAAGACGCCCTGCCGTTCGGCTCCGGCAGCGGCCTTGCCGCGCGCCTTCGCGGCGCCGGCCGCAGCACCGGCCGGGCCGCCGGCGGTGGTGACGGGCGTCAGGTCCGCCGACCTGATGGCGATGTAGGAGACCAGGTAGGAGAGGGCGTTGAAGGCCAGCGCCCACTGCAGGCCGACCGCGAACAGCAGCGGCGCGGCGAGCGGCGGTCCGATGATCCAGGCGGTCTGGCCGGTCGCCTGGGCGATGCCGGCCGCCCGGGCGCGGTCGGCCTCGTCGGTGACCAGGTCCGCGATGACCGCGAACCGGGCCGGGGTGAAGAACTGGCTGGCCGCGTTGAGCGCCAGCACCGTCGCGTAGATGAGGCCGAGCCAGACGCCCGCCGGCAGGTCCTCGACCGGGACGAAGGCGACGGCGGTCAGCGCCGCCACCAGGACGCCGCGCAGCACCTCGGTGCCGAGCATGGTGGCGCGCTTGTCCCAGCGGTCGACGAAGACGCCCGCGAGCGGGCCGACGGCCATCACGGCCACGCTGGTCGCGAGGACGACGCCGCTGACCGCCTGCGGCCCCCAGGACCTGCCCTCGGCGAGCACGGTGGCCACCCACAGGACGAGCGTGGTGCTGAACACCGCGTCGCCGACCGAGGAGACCGCCTGGCCGAACCAGAGGCGGGTGTAGGTGGGGCTGATGAGGGTCGGCCGGAGCCCGCCGAGGGCGCTCATGCGGCACCCGCCGCTCCGAGCAGCAGCGTCATCAGGGCGGTCACCAGGGTGGTGTGGTACGCCTTGGCGAAGTACCCGGCGGGCGGGTCGGCGGCGCTCGCCCGGGTGGCGGCGGAGCGTCCGGGGACGGAGCCGTCGGGGCGCTGGGCACGGGCCAGGCAGTCGACGGCGGCGGCCCCCTCGGGCGTGCCCGGGGCGTCCAGGCCGAGGCAGACCTGGGTCATCACGAGTTCGGCGGCGAGGTCCCACCAGTCGTGCCGCACGCAGTGGTCGAGCAGCCGGGCGACCAGGGCCGCCGCGTCGGCCACCGCGCCGGGGGGCAGGCCGGGGCCGGTGCGGGCGAAGTCGCTGAGGTAGAAGCTGGAGTGGGTGAGCGCGTAGGCCTCGGGGACGGTGACGGGCGGCTCGTCGGGGCGGGCGGCGGCTCCGCGGGGGCGGTCGCGGCGCGCCGCGCGGGCGAGGGCGGTGGCGGGGAGTTCGACCAGGACGTTGCGGTCGGCGAGGTCCGCGTAGGGCTCGACGGAGTGCGCCACCCCGGCCTTGTCCGCGTAGTACCGCAGTTCCAGCCGCTGGTAGGGCGAGCGCCCGGCCGGGGAGAGGTCGGCCGGGGTGAGCCGGGCGAGTTCGGCCCGGAAGGGCGCGTCGTCCGTCCCGGTGGGCGCCAGGGCGGCGCAGACGAGCCGGTACTGGACGGCGGCGCGCGGGTCGGCGGTGAGCAGGCGCGGGAAGCCGGGGTGCCGCCAGACCGAACGGACCCGGGCGGTCGCCTCGGCGCGGCGCGGGTCCGTGCCGGCGTCGAGGCGGGTCCAGCAGTGGGTGAGCAGGGCGAGTTCCAGCGCGGCCTTGGCCGGGCGGTGCGCGCCGCCGGGCTCGCGCTCGGCCGGGCCCGGCGCCGGGCGGCCCGGCGCGAAGGGGTCGAAGTGGTCGAGGTGGCGCACGAGCCAGCCGAGCGTGCCGTCGGAGAGGCGCCGCAGGTCGCCGCCGATGCCGAGGCCGGGTGCGGTGGTCACAGGCGCCCCGTCTCGTCCAGGTAGTCGAGCAGCGCGGCGTCCACCGTGTCGCGGAAGTCGGCGAGGGTGCGCCGGTCCTCCTCGCGCCGGTAGAGGTCCTCGCAGCCGACCCAGCGGTCCCGGGTGCGGGCGGCGGGCAGGTAGCCGCCGGTGACGGTGCCGACCTCCCAGTCCGGCTTGCCCGCCGTCTCCCAGCAGCTGGCCAGCGTGCCGTCCGCGCTCACCACGGCGCCGTAGCGGCCGTCGCCGTGGCCGCAGGTGGCGCACGGGCGGTGGGCCTGCGGGCGGGTGACGGTGAAGCCGGCCTCGATCGCGCGGCGCTGCCAGCGGGTGAACCGCTCCGACAGCTCGCGGGTGTGCCGCAGGTCGTTGCCGTAGCCGACGCCCACGTCGCCGACCTGGGCGACGTACAGGGTGCAGCGGGCCGGGTCGAGGCTTCCGGCGAGCCGGTCGATCAGCGCGTCCACGCCCCGGTAGGTCTCCTGGGAGACGTTCACCCGCAGCAGCCAGCGCAGCGGGGAGGCCTCGGAGGCGCGGGCGAGGTTGCCGACGATGGTGTCGAAGGTGCCGCCGCCCTCGGTGCGGCGGATCCGGATCCGGTCGTGGTCGGGGCGGTCCCCGTCGAAGGTGACCTGGACGGAGCGCAGTCCGCGCTCGGCGAGGCCGCCGGCCAGCGCGGGGGTGAGCAGGGTGGCGTTGGAGATCATCCAGGCGGAGGCGAGGCCGTGGTCGGCCGCCCGTTCGAGGAGCTCCAGGCAGCCGCGCGGGTTGAGCAGGGGCTCGCCGCCGAACAGCAGGATGCGCAGCTTCTCCAGTCCGGCCTCGGCCATCCGCCGGTCGGTGAAGTCGAGGATGTCGGTGATGGTCCGCGAGGTCAGCCGGGTGCGGGCGATCCGGGGTGGGCGGCTGCCGCCGTCGCCGTCCTGGCCGGTGTTCTGGAAGCAGTAGCCGCAGCCGAGGTTGCAGTGGGTGCTGGTGAGGACGGTCAGCGCGTAGCTGTGCGGGACCGGGGCGGTCAGCAGGCCCTGCTCGCGCAGCCGCTGCTCGGTGCCGGGGCGCAGCGTGCCGTCCTCGGCCAGCTGGCCGGGGCGCAGCCGGGCGAGGCCGCCGCCGGGGCCGAGGAACCACCAGTTGCGCTCGCCGCGCAGCAGGCGGGCGCCGCTCCCGGCGGCGGTCGGCGCCGGGCTCACCGGGGTCGCCGGGCTCACCGGGCTCACCGGGGTCAGCGGGCTCACCGGGCACCTCCCAGCGCGGGGACCGCCGGCCGGCGGTGCAGCAGGACGACGGTCGCCAGCGCCACCACCAGGGTGGACTGGTAGGACACCCGGAAGAACTCGACGGCGTTCGCCCCGGCGGGCGCCCGGTCGCCGGCGGAGCGGCCGGGGACGGCGCCGTCGGGCGACTGGACCTCGGCGAGCATCCGCAGGCCGGCCGCGCCGGACGGGGTGCTCAGCGGGTCGAGGCCCAGGCAGTGCTGGGCGAGCAGCAGTTTGCCGGTGAGGTCCCACGTGCCGGCGCGGACGCTCTCCTCGGTGAGGCGCTGGACCCGGTCGCGGGCGTGTGCGCGGCCGGCCTCGTCCAGGCCGGGGTCGCGGAAGCCGAAGTCGGCGAGGTGGAAGACGGTGTGGGTCACATTGCAGACGTCCAGGTCGGCGAGCGGCCGGTCGTCGCCGTGCGCGGCCAGCCGGCTGATCCGGTACAGCTCCGGGTAGTCGGCCAGCCGGTGCGGCACACCGGCCAGTTCGGCGTAGTAGCGGGTCTCCAGCTGCAGGAAGGGCGACTTGCGGCGCGGGGTCAGGAGGTCGCCCGCCACCGCCTCGGCGAGGGCCGCCCGGTGCGGGCCGTCGGCGGGCAGGCCGGCGGGGGCGAGCGCCCCGTACATCAGCTGGAACTGCCGGGCGTAGCGCGGATCGGCGGTGAGCAGCCGCGGGTGGTCGGGGCTGCGCCAGACCTGGTCGACGGTCGCGGCGACCCCGGCCAGGTCCGGGTCCTCCGGGTCGGCCTTCGCCCAGGCGCGGTGCAGCAGGGCGAGTTGCAGCAGCGCCTTGACCCGGGGGGTCACCGGCAGCTCCACCCGGCCCGACGGTGCGTCAAGATAACCGCAGTGCCGGCCGATCCACCGCCGCACCCCCGCCGACAGGCTCGTGACGGCCGCGAGGTCCGGGCCGACTGGTCGAGTACCCATGGTTCTCCCTTGAGGTTGCGGGCTGCTGGGCGGTGCGCTCGACGAGGTCGGCGGCGCGCCGGGCGCTGTCGGCCTCGGCCCCGGCGAGGCGGTGGCCGAGCGCGCGGGCGCGGGCGCGCAGCCGCTCGTCGCGCCAGGCCGCGTCGAGCAGCCCGGCCGGGTCCGGTCGCGGTGTGCGCGGGAGGTGGACGGCGGCGCCGGCGCGCAGCAGGGCGGCGCCGAGCACCGGCTGCTCGGAGCCGTTGGGCGTGACGCCGAGCGGGCGGCCGCGCAGCAGGGCGCCGAGGACGGGGGCGGAGGTGCCGGCGGTGAGCACCAGGCCGGCGCGTTCGACCAGCGGCCCCAGCCAGGGCCTGCGGACGAGCAGGATGTCGGCGTCCGGGTCGGGCCGCGGATCCCCGGTGCGGCCCTGTTCCACCACGGCCTGGTAGCGGCCGCCGGTGAAGGTCGCGTTCAGCCGCGGCCACGGGGTGCCGCCGCCGAAGAAGCGGCCGAGGTGGACGTAGACGACGGGCTTGCCGGTGCGGGCCAGCGCGGCGTCCACGGCGTCGAGTTCGGCGGGGTCGGCGGCGGGCTCCCAGGCGAGCGGGCCGACGTGCCGCACCCGGGGCGGCAACTCGGCGCCCGGGTACTCCAGTTCGGGCAGGCCACGGAGCAGCAGCGCGTCGCCGAGCAGCGGGGTGTCGTCCGGCGCCGTCCCGTGCCTCCCGGCGGCCGGCCAGCGGGACGGCCGCCCGGCGAGACCGGCCTCCTCGCGGGCGGCGGCGTAGAGCGCCAGGGTCTCGCGGGTCCGGTTCTCCCGGGTGCGGCCGTACTGCGGCTCGTCCGCGCCGCCGGAGCGGTAGGTCCACAGGTGGATCGAGAGTCCGAGCACCACCACCGGGACGTCCAGCGCCTCGGCGGCGAGCAGCGCGCCGTTGCACAGCACCGAGGTGACCAGCAGGTCGGCGCGGGCCTGCCGGGCGGCGCGCACGGTGGCCCGGTACTGCGCGAGGCCGGTGACGCCCCAGCGGGCCGCCGAGAAGGCCCCCTCCCCGCCGAACTCCTCCGCCGCCGCGAACGGCAGGCCGGCCTCGGCCGCGAACGGCGCGGCGCCGGCACGCCCGAGCACGGAGACCCGGTGGCCGCGGCGCAGCAGTTCGCGCCCGGCGGCGAGCGCCGGGTAGAGGTAGCCGCCGTCGCTGAGCGGGCAGAGCAGGATGTTCACGGGGCCTCCGGGCCGGGGCGGGGGTCGTGCCGGGCGGGGCGGGCGCGTCGAGGAGGCGTCGGGCCGGACGGGAGGCGAGCGGGCCACCCGGCCGCCGCCGGGTGGGGCCGGGGCCGGGTGGCCCGCTCAGGCATCAGGACACCGTGTCCGTGCTGGCGGCGTCAGAGCGCCGAGCTGTTGTTGATGACGCAGACGTCCTCGACGAGGCCGTCCTCCTCGATGCCGTGTGCGACGACGTCGACCTCGTCCTCGGCCTCGGTCGGCTCCGGGTTGATGGACTCGGGCATGCTGTCCTCCCTCTACGAGTGCGGCGTCCGCTACGCCGGCCCGGGGCCACCGTAGGGAGGCCCGGTATGGCGGCGCTTGGCCGGTGGTTCGATTTCGGTATGACGGTCGGTCAACTACCGTTCAGCGAGGGCGCACCGACACCCGTTCGGCGGCCCGGGCGGCCCGTTCCCGGGCGTACGCGTAGAGCAGCGCCGGCATCGCGAAGCGCACGGGGTCCGCCGGGCCGTCGGCCCCGGCGAGGGTGAGCAGGCTGGCCTCCAGGAGGTCCTCCAGGGTCCGCGCCGCCGTCCCCGGGTCGCAGTCCAGCACGGCCGCGGCCTCGTCGAGGGTGAACACCGGCCGGGCGAGCAGCCCCAGCCGCAGCACCGCCCGGTGCCCCGCCTCCGGCAGCTCCCCCACCGAACCGGCCAGCCGCACCCGCACCAGCGGGTCGCCCCCGCACAGTTCGTCCAGCAGGGCGCGCCCGCCGGTCAGCCGGGCGCCGTACTCGCCCAGTGGCACGTGCCGCAGGAAGGCCAGCCGGTCGGCGACCAGCCGCACCCCGAGCGGCAGCAGCCCGGCGGCGCGCACGATCCGGGCGGCGGAGTCGCGGTCCGCCGCGACCCGGTCCGCGCCGATCGTCCGCCCGAGGAACTCCACCGCCTCGTCCACCGCGAAGGGCGCCAGCCCGAACCGGTGGGCGCCCTCCAGGCCGATCAGCCGGGGCCGGGCGGTGACCACGACGGCGCTCCCCCCGGCCTCCGGCAGCAGCGGGCGGACCTCCGACTCGCGGCGGGCGTCGTCGACGACCACCAGGGCGCGGCGCCCGGTCAGCCACAACTGCCAGGCCCAGCGCGGGTCGGAGCGGCCGGCGGCGGGCGGCGCGCCACCGCGTCCGGCGGGGGCGGTCGCGGCCAGCAACTGGCGCAGCACGTCCTCCAGCGGGCGCAGCCGGCCGTCGTCGCCGCGCAGCCGGACGAACAGCCGGCCGTCCGGGAACTGCTCGCCCAGGCGGTGCGCGGTGTGCACGGCGAGCGCGGTCTTCCCGGCGCCGAGCGGTCCGGTCAGGACGGCCAGGCGGCCGGCGCCGCCGGTGAGCGCCTCGGTCAGGCGGCGTGCGGCGGCCGCGCGGCCGGTGAACGCCGGCGGGTCGGTGGGCAGCAGGTGCGGCGGCGGGCACGGGTCCGCGGGGGCCCCGCGGACGGCGGGGGCGGTGAAGGCGGCGAGGGCCGGGGGCGCGGTGAGGGCGGCCGCGCGCGGCGGAACCGGGCCCGGGCCCGGTTCGCAGAGCAGGGCGCGGTAGCAGCGGGCCAGCGCCGGGCTGGGCGGCAGGCCGAGCTCCTGGGCGAGCAGCTGGCGCACCTCGTCGTAGACGGCGAGCGCCTCGGAGCGCCGCCCGGCCTGGCACAGCGCGGTCATCTGCAGCATCCGCAGCCGCTCGCGCAGCGGGTGGCGCTGGGCGGTCTCGGTGGCCCGCTCGATCGCCGCCGCCCCGCGCCCGGCGGCGAGTTCGGCGTCCAGCCAGTCCTCGAACACCCCGAGGAAGCGGCGGTCCAGGCGCTGCGCGGCCGCGTCGATCAGCGGAACGTCCCGGAAGCCGTCCAGGGCCTGGCCGCGCCAGAGCCCCAGCGCCTCCGCGAGCGCCCCGGCCCGGGCGCGCTGCTCGAAGCGCAGCGCGTCCAGGCCGTCCTCGGCGGCGTGCAGGACGTAGCCGCCCGACTGGTGGCTGATCCGCACGACCGGCACCGCCGGCTCCGGGGCACCTCCCCGCTCCGCCGCGCTCCCCTGCTCGGCGGCGACCAGCCGGCGCAGCCCCGAGACGTACACCTGGAGGTTCTTGCGGGCGGTGCGCGGCGGCGCGTCGTCCCACAGCGCCTCGACGAGGGCGTCGGCCGACAGCCGGGTATTCGCGTGGGACAGCAGGGCCGCCAGGAGAATCTGCTGTTTCCGTGAACCCGCATCGAGTGCCCGGCCGTTTCCCAGCACGCGGAGCGGCCCGAGAATCCCGAATCCCACCGCCATCTCACGCCAGCTTGATGACGAAGGAATGCCCTTCCACCTCGGCGTCAGAAACGGCGTCGAGCCGCTGTTTGACGGAATTCAGGACGGTCACCTCGTCCTCGGTGAGCCGGGACAGCACGTCCCGCTGCTCCAGGGTCAGCAGGTCGACCGGGTTGCCCGCCTGCCGGAGGGCGGCGAGGGCGTCGAATGTCATGTTCCCCTCCTTCTCGGATGCCAGATCATCATCACCGCCGCCCGGGGGCCCGTCCATGAGACCTTTGGGCCAGGAATCGCCCTCGGCCTGCGGCGCGGGGACGGAGGCGGCGAGAATCAGCGCGAGAAGTCCGGCCTGCAGTCTTGACCGGAGTCCCAGTTTCGCCAGAATGGCCGTGACGAACCGTTTGACCGTGCGTTCACTGACATGGAGTTCGCAGGCTATCGAGCGGTTGTCGTATCCGAGGCCCAGCAGGTGCAGCACGGCGCGCTCGCGCGGGGTCAGCGCCCCGGCCAGCGGCAGCGCGGCCGCCGCCGGCAGCGGCGACCGTCCCGGCAGGCGGGGCGTTCCGCACGCCGGACACACCGGATCCCCACCACCCATCGACAGGATCCCCCCTCCGGCGGCACATGACTGCGGTGCCCTCATGCTGACGCCCGCACCGGGCACCGGCAAGAGGGCGGACGTGCCCGGAGCATGCCATCTTCGCGCCGGCGCCGCGGTGTTGGCCCCGGCGGCTGCCGCGGTGTCGGTCCCGGTGGCTAGGGTGCGGGGCATGTCTTCACTGATCACCGCCATCACCGAGCACGCCGAGGCCGCCGACTTCCTCTCCTGGCCGGGGGACTTCGACCTCGACCGCACCGAGCACGTCGAGGAGGTCCATCTCGCGTCGGGGGCGGCGCTGGAGGGCTTCGCCGCGGACGGCGCCGGGGGCAGCTTCTTCTTCTGCGGGGACGGCGGCGAGGAGCGTCCGATCCTCTACGCCGACTCCGAGGGCCAGGCGGGCCTGGTCGCGATCGGGCTGCCGGAGCTGCTGCGGCTGCTGCTGGTCGTGCCCTGGTGGCGGGACTGCCCGGGGTTCTCCGCGGCGGAGAGCACCGCGGCGGCCGCCGTGCACCTGGCGGACCTGCCCGATCTGGCGGAGCGGCGGGACCGGGCGGCCGCGGCACTCGGCCTCGTGCTGCCGTCCGAGGCCGAGGCGCTGGCCCGGCTGCGCGAGGTCGCCCTGGGCCCGGTCGCCTCCGAGTTCGTCCTGGTCTTCACCCCGGAGGACACGCCCTACGAGTCGCTCTTCACCGACTGACGGCGGGCCACCGCTCCCGTCAGCGCCGGTCCGCCTCCGGGGCGGCGTCCGCGAGCGCCGCCAGCACCGGGCGGATCAGCGGGTGCCCGTCGGCACCGGCCCGGACGGCGGCGAAGACGCGGCGGGTGGCGAGGGCGCTGTCGACGGGGCGGACGGCGACCCGGGCCAGGTCCACGCCGAGCAGCGCCGAGCGCGGCACCAGCGCCACCCCCGCACCCGCGGAGGCCAGGGCGACGACGGCGCGGAAGTCGTCGGAGGAGTGCACCAGGCGCGGCTGGAACCCGGCGTGCTCGCAGGCCAGAAGCACCACGTCGTGGCAGGGGTTGCCCGGGTAGGGGCCGATCCACGGCTCGCCGGCGAGGTCGGCCACCGCGATCGGGCCCTCACCGGCGGCCAGCGGGTGGGCGAGCGGCAGCACCGCCTCGAACGGTTCCGCGTAGAGCGGGACGCGCGTGAGGCGGGCGTCGTCGGCACGCGGGGCGCCCCGGTACTCGACCGCGACGGCGAGGTCGGCGCGCCCGTCGAGCACCATCGGCAGGCTGGCGTCGCCCTCCGCGTCGAGCACCTTGAGCCGGACGCCGGGGGCGCGGGCGGCCAGGGTGCCGATGGCCGGGGCGAGGACGAGGGAGATGCCGGTGGCGAAGGAGGCGACGGTGACCTCGCCGGCGACGCCCGCGCTGTAGGCGGCGAGGTCGGCCTCGGCGCGTTCGAGCTGGGCGAGCACGGCGTCGGCGTGGCCGAGGAGGATCTCGCCGGCGGCGGTGAGCCGCACGCCCCGGCCCTCGCGGGCCAGCAGGTGGTGGCCGGTCTCCTGCTCCAGCGCGGCGAGCTGCTGCGAGACGGCGGAGGGGGTGAGGTAGAGCGCGGCCGCCGCGGCGGTCACCGTCCGGTGGTCCGCCACCGCTCGCAGGGTCCGCAGCCGTCTCGCGTCGATCACAGGCCAATTCTGCCAGCGTCCGCGGGGCGGCCGGGGCGGGGGTGACGAAACGGTGAAGGAGAGGCGGCCGGAGCGGGAAGTCGGAGCGGGAAGTCGGCCGGTCCGACGTCCTGCTCCGGCGGGCCGCCCGTCCGGACCGCTCCGGTCTACTCCGGCGGGCCGCGGGGCGGGGCCTCGCGGTGGGCGAGGGTGTCCAGGGCGGGGCGGTCCGCCGGAGACGGGGCCCCGGTCGGCGGCCCGGGCGGGGCGGGGCCGCGGTCGCCCACCAGGCGGCCGGTCAGCAGGAACTCCACCAGACAGCCGGCGAGCAGCACCGCCGCACCGCCGACCGCGTCCAGCACCCAGTGGTTGGCGGTGGCGACCACGACCAGGAAGGTCGCCACCGGGTAGAGCACCGCCGCGCCGCGCAGCCACGGCGACCGGGCGGTGGTGAACACCACCAGCGCGCACCAGCCGGCCCAGCCGATGTGCAGCGAGGGCATCGCCGCGTACTGGTTGGTGAGCGCCGTCAGCGCGCCGAGCGGGGCCTCGCCGGGGGTGCCGACCGGCTCCTCGTGCAGGCCGGTCCCGGGCACCAGCCGGGGCGGCGCGAGCGGGTAGCCCCAGAAGCCGAGCAGCGCCAGGCCGGTGGCGGCGAACAGCACGGTGCGGGCGGTGCGGTAGCGGGCGGGGTGGCGGGCGTAGAGCCAGACCAGCACGGCCAGCGGGACGGTGATGTGCAGCACCCGGTAGTACTCCTGCGCGAGGTCGCGCAGCCAGTCGCCGGCCCGCAGCGCCCAGCCGTTGAGGGCGGGTTCGATGTCGAGGCGGAGGGCCTGCTCCAGGCGGTAGAGGCGGCGGGCGTGGTCGGTGGCGACGGCGACCCGGTTCGGGGCGGCGTTGCGGATGAAGGAGTAGACGCCGTAGCCGACCTGGATGAGCAGGAGTTCCAGCACGGGGTTGGGCCGGGAGAGCGGACGCAGCCGGGCGGGCAGCAGCGGGAAGCGCGGCGGGCCCAGGTGTCGGAGCGGGCCGGTGCGCCGGGGCGGCGGCGGGCCGGGGATGCGGTGCAGCCGCCAGTGCGGGTCGGCTCGGTGGCGGAACGGCAGGACGGTGGCCGCGGCGAGCGCGACCAGGGCGGGGGCGTGGCGCAGCAGCAGACTGCTGACCGGCTCGATGCCGGGGTCGAGGAGGGTGGCGGGCAGCAGGGCGACGGTGACGGCGATCACCGGCCACAGGGCGCGGTCCTCGGGGCGGCGGCCGAGGCGGCCGGTGGCGGCGAGCAGCAGCCAGCCGAGGTCGGCGGGGCCGCCGCCGGGGGCGACGACCGCGGTGGCGCAGCCGAGGACGCCGGCCCCGAGCAGCGGCTGGCCGTCGGCGGTGAGGGTGCGGGCGCGGCGCAGGGCGGGCAGCGCGACGGCGGCGGCCACCACGAGCCAGACGGCGGCCGGCGGCGGGCCGTGCAGTCCGGGCACCGTCCGGTCCGTGAGGCCGGTGAACCCGTGCCGGAGGCGGAGGGCGAGGAACCCGGCGGCGCCGACGGCGAGTGCGGTCAGCGCGGCGCGGGTGCGCAGCAGGGGCGCGAAGAGCAGCGCGGCGGGCTGCAGGGCGGCGGCCGCGCCGAGCGCGAGCCCGGCCGTACGGCGGGGCAGCACCTCCAGCAGCACCAGCGCGATGACGGCCACGCCGATGACCGCGTCGGCGGGGCGGCCGCGCAGCTCGGCACTGACCAGCACGGCGGCCGCGCCGAGCGGTGCGACGGCGGCGGGCGCGGGAAGCCCGGGCGGCGGGCGGCGGGCGACGAGCCCGCCGGCCAGCGCGACGGCGGCGGGCGCGGCGAGCAGCAGGGCGGCGGTCCGCGGAGCGTGATGCGGACCGGAGGCGTCGGCGAGGGTGGTCCAGGTGACCGCACCGCAGGCCGTCAGCGCCGCGATCCAGCAGACCACGGCGAGCCCGCGCGGAGCCGCACCCGCCATTCCGCTCCTCTCGCCCGGCTCGCCCCTCCCCCCTTCCCGCCGACTCTCGGCGCCCGCCCGCCCGCCCGCACCCCGGACGGCGCCGAGCGGGTGGCCCTCCCCCGCCGCCCCGCCCGGGCGGCTCCCGCGCAGGCGGCACGGGGAACCCCGGAAACCGCGAACGGGAGTGGGAGGTCGGACGGGCCGACTTCCCACTCCCGTCACGGGAGGGTGGGGCAGGTGGTTCTTGGGTGCCGTGCGGTGGAGGCGGGCCGGTCCGGCCTCCACCGCACGGCGGTCGGCGAGCCCGTGGCGCGTCCGGTTCCGAGCGGACGCGCCACGGGCGTTCGGGGAGGGCGGCTACTCGCCCAGCGCGGCGCGCGCGTCGACGAAGGCGGCCACGGCGCGCTCGACGTCCTCGGTGGTGTGCGCGGCGGAGAGCTGCACGCGGATCCGGGCCTGGCCGTGCGGCACGACCGGGTACGAGAAGCCGATCACGTAGACGCCGCGCTCCAGCAGCAGTTCGGCGAGGCGGCCGGCCTTGGCGGCGTCGCCGATCATCACCGGGGCGATCGCGTGGTCGCCCGGCAGGATCTCGAAGCCCGCCTCGGTCATCTTCGAACGGAACAGCGCCGTGTTGGCCGCCAGCCGCTCGCGCAGCTCGTTCGACTGCTCGACCAGGTCCAGCACCTTCAGCGAGGCGGCCGCGATCACCGGCGCCAGCGAGTTCGAGAACAGGTACGGCCGCGACCGCTGGCGCAGCAGCGCCACGATCTCACGGCGCGCGGCCACGTAGCCGCCGGAGGCGCCGCCGAGCGCCTTGCCCAGGGTGCCGGTGATGATGTCGACGCGGTCCATCACGCCGTGCAGCTCGGGGGTGCCGCGCCCGTGCGCGCCGACGAAGCCGACGGCGTGCGAGTCGTCGACCATCACCATGGCGTTGTAGCGGTCGGCGAGGTCGCAGATCTCGCGCAGCGGGGCGACGTAGCCGTCCATGGAGAAGACGCCGTCGGTGACGATCAGGCGGCGGCGGGCGTCCTGGCTCTCCTTGAGCTGCTGCTCCAGGTCGGCGAGGTCGCGGTTGGCGTAGCGGTGGCGGCGGGCCTTGCACAGGCGGATGCCGTCGATGATGCTCGCGTGGTTGAGGGCGTCGGAGATGACGGCGTCGCGCTCGTCGAGCAGGGTCTCGAAGACGCCGCCGTTGGCGTCGAAGCAGGAGGAGTAGAGGATCGTGTCCTCTTGGCCGAGGAACGCGGAGAGGCGCTCCTCCAGCTCCTTGTGCACGTCCTGGGTGCCGCAGATGAAGCGCACGGACGCCATGCCGTAGCCCCAGCGGTCGAGGGCGTCCTTGGCGGCGGCGATCACGTCGGGGTGGTCGGCGAGGCCCAGGTAGTTGTTGGCGCAGAAGTTGAGCACCTCGCCGGGGGTGCCGCCGGCGGTGACGGTGACGGCGGCGCTCTGCGGGCTGCCGATGACCCGCTCCGGCTTGAAGAGGCCGGCCTCGCGGATCTCGTCGAGGGTGGCGGCGAGGTCGTCGCGCACGGTGTCGAACACAGCTGCTCCTAAGCGGGGTGGCAACGGGGGTGGCGAGGGTGGTGACGCGGGGGGATCAGGCGGTCCAGTCGAGGATGACCTTGCCGCAGCGGCCGCTCGCCGCCTCGTCGAAGGCGGCCTCGAAGTCGGCGGCGGGGTACCGGCCGGTGATCACGGGGCTGAGGTCGAGGCCGCCCTCCAGCAGGACGGACATCGCGTACCAGGTCTCGAACATCTCGCGGCCGTAGATGCCCTTGATGGTGAGCATGGAGGTGACGACGGAGGCCCAGTCGATCGGGAACTGCTCGGCGGGCAGGCCGAGCATGGCGATCTTGCCGCCGTGGGTCATGTTGGCGATCATCGACTGCAGCGCCTCGGGGCGGCCGGACATCTCCAGGCCGACGTCGAAGCCCTCGCGCAGGCCGAGCTTCTGCTGGCCCTCCTCGATGGTGTGCTCGGAGACGTCGAGGGCCAGCGAGACGCCGACCTTGCGGGCGAGGTCGAGGCGGTAGGGCGAGACGTCGGTGATCATCACGTGACGGGCGCCGGCGTGCTTGGCGACGGCGGCGGCCATGATGCCGATCGGCCCGGCGCCGGTGACCAGCACGTCCTCGCCGACCAGCGGGAAGGACAGCGCGGTGTGCACGGCGTTGCCGAAGGGGTCGAAGATCGCGGCGACGTCGAGGTCGACGGGAACGCGGTGGACCCAGACGTTGGAGGCGGGCAGGGCGACGTACTCCGCGAAGGCGCCGTCGCGGTTGACGCCGAGGCCGACGGTGTTGCGGCACAGGTGGCGGCGGCCCGCCAGGCAGTTGCGGCACTTGCCGCAGACCAGGTGGCCCTCGCCGCTGACCAGGTCGCCGACCGCGATGTCCGCGACGCCGGCGCCGATCTCGGCGACCTCGCCGACGAACTCGTGGCCGAGGACGAGCGGGGTCTTGATGGTCTGCTGGGCCCAGCCGTCCCACTTGCGGATGTGCAGGTCGGTGCCGCAGATGCCGGTGCGCAGCACCTTGATGAGGACCTCGCCGGGGCCGATCACCGGGGTGGGGACGTCCATCAGCCAGAGTCCGGGCTCGGCGTTCTGCTTGACGAGTGCCTTCACGGCGGTGGCTCCTGACGCACGGTGGGGGCGGCCTGGTGTGGGCAGGCCGACGGGGCCCGGTGGCGGCGGCCCCAGGGGCCGACGGGTCCTGGCGGGGCCAGGGCCTGGCGGGGCCGGTTCCGGCGTCCGCATTCCGGGCAGGCAGAAATCTGCCTGGTGGGAGGGGGTGCGGTCCATCGAGGAATTCTTAAGGGCCGCGACAGCTCGGCTAAACGATCGTGCCCGAGCTGGGGTCGGGGACCGTCGCGGCGTGCCGGTCGGCACTCCGACGGCGCAGCGTACGGGGGCGCGTCGGGGACGTGCGGGCGCCGCCCGGACGGCCGCGCGCCCCCCGGTGCCGTCCGGTGCCGTCCGGTGCCGTCCGGTGGCACGGCGGTCAGTCGCGGCGGGCGGCGACGGTGTGCGCGAGGGCGGCCGCGGCGGTGAGGAGGGCGGCGGCGAGCATCAGCAGCAGCGCGGTGGAGGCCAGCAGGTCCGCCGAGCGGTCGTGGGTGGAGAGCCGGGTGAGCAGGAGGTTGACCGGGGGCAGGCCCTTGCTCACGGTGAGCGCGAGGAGCAGGGCGAGGGCGAGCAGCAGGCCGTGGCCGCGCCGGCGGACCAGCGGCGGGGAGGCGAGCAGGCCGACGGCGGTGCCGGTGAGGGCGCAGGTGAGCTGGGCCTCGGTGCCGAGCAGCAGGTCCGCGGCGGTCGGGCTGTGGGAGCCGACCAGCAGCGGCAGGGCGAGGCCGAGGGCGGTGAGGGGCAGGCAGCCGAGGAGGGCGGTGAGGACGGTGCCGGTGAGCAGCCGCAGCCGGCCTCCGGCGGCGGCGGTGAGCAGCGCACGGTGCGGCCGGTCCTCCAGGCCGGTGAGCGCCATGGTGAGCCAGGTGGCGGCGAGCAGCATCGCGGCCGCGGCGGCGCCGTGGGCGGCGGTGAGCGGGCCGGTGTCGTCGCTGGTGAGGATGGCGACCAGGGCGGTGAACAGGAGCAGCGGGGCGAGGTGGCGCTGGGAGAGCAGGAGGGTGGTGAGCCGGTAGCGGACGAGGGCGGTCATCGGCGGGCGGTCCTCGCTGCGGGTTCGGCGGCGGGTTCGGGTACGGGCGGCGCCGTGGGGCGGGTGACGGCGCGGACGGACCAGCGGTGGCGCAGCGCGGTGAGCAGGACGGCGTCGGCGTGCGCCTGGTCGACCCGCAGGTGGAGTTCGGGGCCGCGGCGGGTGAGGGCGAGGACGCCGGGCAGCTCCCGCCAGTCGGGGGCGTCCGGGGCCGCTGCGTCGGGGGCCGCTGCGTCAGGCGCCGTTGCGTCAGGGGCCGGGGCGTCGGGGGCGGGCCCGGCGAGGACGAGCTCGGCGGGCGGCACGGCGGCGCCCGGGCCGGGGGCGGCGCGCGCGGTCACCCGGCCGTCGGCGATCGCGCGGACGGCGGTGGCGTGGGCCTCGGCGAGGGCTTCGCGGTGGTCGGTGAAGACCACGCTGCCGCCCTCGGCGGCGGTCTCGGCGATGAGTTCGGCGAGGACGGTGTGCGCGGAGGCGTCGAGGCCGGACCAGGGCTCGTCGAGCACCAGCAGGTCGGGCGGCACGAGCAGGGCCTGGGCGAGCGCGACCTTCTGGGCGTTGCCCTTGGAGAGGGTGCGCAGCGCGGCGTCGGGGCCGCCGACCAGGGCGAGCCGGTCGAGGAGCTGTCCGGCCCGGCGGCGGGCGGCGGCGGTGGACAGGCCCCGGATGCGGCCGAGGTGGGTGAGGTAGGCGGCGGCGGTGAGGCGTTCATGGGCGGTGAACCGGTCGGGGACGTAGCCGACGGCGGCCCGGCGGGTGGTGGCGGGGCCGGTCAGGCGGCCGGTGGTGGGGCGGGTGAGGCCGGCCAGGATCCGCAGCAGGGTGGACTTGCCCGAGCCGTTGGCCCCGAGGACGGCGAGGACCTCGCCGGGGGCGAGCCGCAGGTCGACCTCGCGCAGGATCCAGGGTCCGCGTCCGTAGCGCTTGCCGACGGCTTCGCAGTGCAGCACCTCGGTGTTCCCCTCCCGTCCGGTCCGGCGGTGCGCACCCTATCCGGGCGCGGGTAGGGAGCGGGTAACGGCGGTGGCGCGAGCGGGGTTGGGGCGGGTGGCTGACGGGTGGGTCCGTTCGGTCCAGCCGCCGGCCGGTGGGCGCGCGGGGCACGGCGGGCGCGCATACGGTGGCGATCGCTCCCCCTTTGCGGGCCCGTGGAGCGCTGCTCCGGGCCCGTCCGGCCCAGAGAGGCGCCCCGAAGATGACGAACCGTGTGACGGCCCGAGCCACCACTGCCCGGCGGCGGCCCCCGACCCGGCCGGCTCCGCCGGTGCTGCTGCTGGTCCTGGCCGGGCTGCTGGCCGCCGCCGGGTGTTCGGGCGGCTCGCCTGCGGAGCAGCCGGCGGCCGGGGCGGTGACGGCCGCACCGGCGGCGCTGAGCCCGACCGCCACGTCCACCGGCCCGAGCACGACGGCGAGCCCCTCGCCGACGACGGCCTCTCCTCCGGGCACCGCCCCGAGCGGCACCACCCTGCCGTTGACCTCCGAGGTGACGGCGCGGCTGGACGCGGCGATCGGGCGGGTGCTGACGGAGGCGTCGGTGCCGGGGGTGATCGTCAGCCTGTCGACGCCGCAGGGCGACTACCTGAAGGCCTTCGGGGTGTCCGAGCGGGTGCCGGGCACGGCGATGGTGACCGGGCTCAACATGCGGATCGGCAGCGAGACGAAGACGTTCACGGTCACCGGTGTGCTGCGCCTGGTGGACCAGGGCAAGGTGGGGCTGGACGACCCGATCGACAAGTACGTGGCGGGCGTGCCGAACGGCGGGCGGATCACCCTGCGGCAGTTGGCGAACATGCGCAGCGGCCTGTTCCCGTACACCCGGGACGAGGACTTCGTGCACGACCTCCAGGCGGACCCGCAGCGGTCGTTCACGCCCGACCAGTTGCTCGCGTACGCGTTCCGGCATCCGGTGGACTTCGCTCCGGGCGCGGAGTTCGAGTACTCCAACACCAACACCGTGCTGCTGGGTCTGGTGATCGAGAAGGTGGACGGGCGGCCGCTCGGGGAGTTCCTGAAGAAGGAGGTCTTCGAGCCGGCGGACCTGGGCCGCACGGTGTTCCCGACGGACAGCGCGTTCCCGCAGCCGCACGCGCGCGGCTACACCAACCAGACGGCCGACGGGACGATCCAGGACGCCACGGACTGGAACCCGTCGTGGGGCTGGGCGGCGGGGGCGGCGATCTCGGACCGGACGGACATGACGAAGTGGGCGAAGGCGCTGGCCACCGGGTCGCTGCTGAAGCCGCAGACGCAGGCGCAGCGGCTGGAGCCGCAGCCGTCGACGGTGCCGGGGACCTGGTACGGGCTGGGGGTGTTCGAGAACCACGGGTGGATCGGGCACAACGGTTCGCTGCCGGGCTACCAGACGGTGGTGGTGTACCTGCCGTCGGCGCAGGCGTCGCTGGTGGTGCTGCTGAACACGGATGTGGAGTACCGGGGTTCGGCGCCGTCGACGCTGTTCGCGAAGGCGATCACGGAGGTCGTCTCGCCGTCGAACGTCTACGACCTGCCGGCCGCTCCGGTGGACGCGGACGAGCCGGAGGAGTCGCCGTCCGGGGTGCCGTCGGGCTCCCCGTCGGGGGCGCCGTCAGGCTCGCCGTCGAACTCGCCGTCGAACTCGCCGTCGACGAAGGTGTCCTCGTCGGTGACGCCGCCCGGGCAGGCGTCCTGACGCCGCCCGCCGGCCCGGCGCGGGCGGCCGGACCAGCCTCAGCCGCCGAGCACCCGGGCCAGGTCGTAGGAGACCGGCTCCTCCAGCTGGGCGTAGGTGCAGCCGGCGGGCGTGCGGTCGGGGCGCCAGCGGCGGAACTGGGCGGTGTGCCGGAAGCGGGTGCCCTCCATGTGGTCGTAGGCGACCTCAAGGACGCGCTCGGGGCGCAGCGGGACCCAGGAGAGGTCCTTGCCGCCGGTCCAGCGGCTGGTGGCGCCGGGCAGCCGGGCCTCGGCGTGGGCGGCCTCGTCGGCCCAGGCGCCCCAGGGGTGGGCGGCGAGGTCGGTGGTGCGCAGCGGGGCGAGTTCCTCGGCGAGTTCGCGGCGGCGGGCCATGGAGAAGGCGGCGCAGACGCCGACGTGCTGGAGGCGGCCCTCGGCGTCGTGGAGGCCGAGGAGCAGGGAGCCGATGACGGGGCCGCTCTTGTGCTCGCGGTAGCCGGCCACGACGCAGTCGGCGGTGCGCTCGTGCTTGATCTTGTACATGGCGCGTTCGCCGGGCCGGTAGGGCTGGTCGAGGGGTTTGGCGACGATGCCGTCGAGGCCGGCGCCCTCGTACTGGGCGAACCAGGTCTGCGCGAGGTCGCGGTCGGTGGTGGCGGGGGCGGTGAAGACGGGGTCGGCGGCGTCTGCGAGGGCGGTCTCCAGGGCGCGGCGGCGGGCGCCGAGGGGCTGGTCGAGGAGGGTTTCGTCGCCGAGGGCGAGCAGGTCGAAGGCGACGAAGGAGGCGGGGGTGCGTTCGGCCAGGAGCCCGACGCGGCTGGCGGCGGGGTGGATGCGTTCGAGGAGTTCCTCGAAGCGCAGCCGGCCGTCGCGGGCGATGACGATCTCGCCGTCGAGGACGCAGCGCCCGGGGGTCTCGCGGCGCAGGGCCTCGACGAGCTCGGGGAAGTAGCGGGTGAGGGGCTTGCCGGTGCGGCTGCCGAGTTCGACCTCGTCGCCGTCGCGGAAGACGATGGTGCGGAAGCCGTCCCATTTGGCCTCGTACTGCATGCCGGCCGGGATCTTCGCGACGGACTTGGCGAGCATCGGGGCGACGGGCGGCATGACGGGCAGGTCCATGGTCCCGATCCTCGCGCCGAACGCTCCGGGGCGCGCGGCGGACGGGGCGGTCTTAGCGTGGGGGGATGGGCTCTGCCGTGGAACTGGATGTCGCCGGGCGCACCGTCCGGCTGTCGAACCCGGACAAGGTGTACTTCCCGGAGCGCGGGTTCACGAAGCTGGACGTCGCGGAGTACTACCTGGCGGTGGCGGAGGGGGTGCTGCGCGGGCTGCGGGACCGGCCGACGACACTGCAGCGGTTCCCGGACGGGGTGGAGGGCGAGTTCTTCTACCAGAAGCGGGCGCCGAAGGGCCTGCCGGAGTGGCTGCCGACGGCGCGGATCGCCTTTCCGAGCGGCCGGTCGGCGGACGAGATCTGTCCGACGGAGCCGGCGGCGGTGCTGTGGGCGGCGAACCTGGGGTGTCTGACCTTCCACCCGTGGCCGGTGCGGCGCGCGGACACCGATCATGTGGACGAGCTGCGGATCGACCTCGATCCGCAGCCGGGCACGGACTTCCGGGACGCGGTGCGGGCGGCGCACGAGCTGCGGGCGGTGCTGGAGGAGCAGGGGCTGCGGGGGTGGCCGAAGACCTCGGGCGGGCGCGGGCTGCACGTGTACGTTCCGCTGGTGGCGGAGTGGTCGTTCACCGACGGGCGGCACGCGGTGATCGCGCTGGGCCGGGAGCTGGAGCGGCGGCTGCCGGGGCGGGTGACGACGGCGTGGTGGAAGGAGGAGCGCGGGGAGCGGATCTTCGTGGACTACAACCAGATGGCGCGGGACCGCACGATCGCCTCGGCGTACTCGCTGCGGGCGCGGCCGCGGGCGACGGCGTCCGCGCCGCTGCGCTGGGAGGAGCTGGACGACGCGCTGCCGGAGGACTTCGACCTGCGGACGCTGCCGGCCCGGTTCGCGGAGCTGGGGGACGTGCACGCGGCGATGGAGGAGGAGCGGTTCCGGCTGGAGGGGCTGCTGGAGCTGTACGAGCGGCAGGTCGCGGAGGGCGCGCACGGCGAGCTGCCCTATCCGCCGGACCACCCGAAGGCGGCGGGCGAGCCGACCCGGGTGCAGCCGAGCCGGGCACGGAAGAAGGCCTGACGGGACGCCACTAGGCTGGACGCCCACGAAGCATGACGGAGGGGTGGGCGCGCGGTGGTGGCACGGGGACTGCGGGAGGTTCTGGCGGACGCGGCGGGCGGGGTGTTCCCGCCGGCGGACGGGTCGGTGACGGTGCTGGCGCAGCCGTCGCCGCGCGACGCGGGGGTGGTGGCGTTCTCCGCGCACGCGGTGGTGTTCACGGACGAGGATCCGGCGTGGGTGCGGGCAGCGCTGGCGGCGGCGCCGGGCGATCCGCTGGCGGCGCCGCTGAGTCCGCCGTTCCTGGCCGCGTTCGCCGACCGGACGGGGCGGCTGAACGGCACCATCGACCTGCTGACGGTGGCGGACCGGCTGCCGGGCGCGCCCGCGCTGGAGGTCGCGGAGGTCGGGGACCGGGAGCATCCGCGGGTGGTGCGGGCGCGGTGCTACCGCGAGGACGTCCGGGTGTTCGAGGCGGACGGCGGGCGCGGCGTGCTGGTGCTGGGGCGCGGGGTGGCGGGGCGCTGGGAGTGCGCGATCGAGGTGGACGAGGCGGCGCGCGGGCGCGGCCTGGGGCGGGCGCTGGCGCTTGCCGCCCGGCACCTGGTGCCGGAGGGCGAGCGGGTGTGGTCGCAGCAGGCGCCGGGGAACGCGACCAGCGTGCGGGCCTTCCAGGCGGCGGGCTACCGGCCGGTGGGGGCCGAGACGCTGCTGGTGGTCGCGTGAACACGCCGGTGGCCGTGCCCGAGGAGGCGCGGGAGCGGTTGGTGCTGCGGTTCGGGCCGGAGGCGCGGGCGTGGTGCGCGGAGCTGCCGGGGCAGGTGGCCGCGCTGGCCGGCCGCTGGGGCCTGGCGGTGCGGGCGGCGGGCGGCGGCGGTACGTCGCGGGTGTTCCGCTGCGAGCGGCTCGCGGACGGCGCGGCGGTGTGGCTGAAGCTGACGCCGGACCCGGCCGTGGCCGGGCAGGAGGAGGCGGCGCTGCGGGCGTGGCGGGGCGTGCCGTCGGTGGTGCGGCTGCTGGCGGCCGACGCCGGGTCGGGTGCGCTGCTGCTCTCGGACGTCGCACCGGGGACGACGCTGCGCGAGCGCGGTTGGCGGCCGGCGGAGGTGGCGGGGATGCTGGGCGCGCTGCGCTCGGTGCCGGTGGACGGGGCGGCGCTGCCGCCGCTGGCGGAGCGGCTGGACTTCCTGTTCGAGCTGACCGCCCGCCGCGCTCCCGGGGTGCCGACGGCCGGTGCGCGGGCGCTGGCCCGGGAGCTGACCGGGGCCGGTGCCCCGGTGGCGCTGGTGCACGGCGACCTGCACCCGGCGAACGTGCTGCTCGGCCCGGACGGCCCGGTGGCGATCGACCCGCGGGCGTGCCTGGGCGACCCGGACTTCGACCTGGTCGACTGGGCGCTGGACGGCGTCGCCGACCGGGTGGCGCTGGCGGCCCGGATCGGCGGGCTGACGGCGCTGGTCCCGGGCGCGGACGCCGAGCGGGTGCTGGCCTGGTGCCGGGCGACGGCGGTGGTGGTCGCCGCGCCGCGGCTGGCCGCCGGCCGCCGGGACGCGGGGACGCTGTTCCTGCGGGACCTCGCGGGGCTGTGACGGGCGACGGCCGACGGCCGGCCTAGGAGACCGCGAAGGCGAAGCAGGCGCAGACGGCCATGAGCAGGAGGACGAGGACCGTGCCGGCGGTCAGCTTGAACGGGCCGCCGGGCGGGCGTCCGAGGGCCGTGGCGGACAGCAGCGCGCCCACCGGGAGCGCCGCGACGCCCGCCAGCAGGAGGCCGAGCACCCGGGCCGTCGCCCGCGCCCCGATCTCGTGGCAGCGCCCGTCGGCGCAGCGCACCTCGATCTCGCCGAGCCGGCCGGTCGGGTCCGCTTCGATGGTGCAGCAGCGGACGGGCTCGCCGCCGTCCGGGGTGAAGCGGCCGCAGCGGCCCGCCGGCCGTTCGTCGGGCGGCGGGCAGTCCTCGCGCAGGAACCGGCCGTGCACGCCCGCGCCGCCGGTCGACTCGGCGAGCCGCGGAGCGGCGAGGGTGACGTCGACGGCGGCGAACACCACCAGGACGAGCGCGCAGAGGCCCGCGGCGAGCCGTGCGGCGCCCCGCCGTAACCGGGACCGGGTGGGCCCGCTCACGCCCCGGCGGTCCCGTCCACCGGGGCGGTGGCGGCGATGATCCTTACCGCCCGGGCGATCTGATCGTCCGTCAGGTCGCCGCGGGCGGTCAGCCGCAGGCGCGAGACGCCGTCGGGGACGGACGGGGGGCGGAAGCAGCCGACGGCGAGGCCGGCCCGGCGGCAGTCGGCGGCCCAGGCGACGGCGGCCTCGGGGCCGGGCGCGCGCACGGAGACGACGGCGGCGTCGGGAGTGGAGGCGGGCAGGCCGGCGGCGCTGAGACGGGCGGCGAGGGCGCGGGCGACCTCGCGGGCACGGTCGGCGCGGTGGGGTTCGGCGCGCAGCAGGCGCAGGGCGCCGAGGGCCGCACCGGCGGCGGCGGGGGCGAGGCCGGTGTCGAAGATGAAGGTGCGGGCGGTCTCGGTGAGGTGCCGGACGACCCGGCGCGGGCCGAGGACGGCGCCGCCCTGGGAGCCGAGGGACTTGGAGAGGGTGACGGTGGTGACGACGTCGGGCGCCCCGGCGAGTCCGGCGGCGGCGGTGGCGCCGGTGCCGCCGGGACCGAGGACTCCGAGGCCGTGGGCGTCGTCGACGAGCAGCGCGGCGCCGTACCGGCGGGCGGCGGCAGCGAGTCCGGCGAGCGGGGCGGCGTTGCCGTCGACGGAGAAGACGGAGTCGGTGACCACCAGGGCGCGGCGGTGGTCGCGCCCGGCGAGGATGCCGGCGACGGCGGCCGGGTCGCCGTGCGGGGCGCGGTGGACGTCGGCGCGGGCGAGGCGGCAGCCGTCGATCAGCGAGGCGTGGTTGTAGGCGTCGGAGACGATCAGGGTGTCGGGGTCGGTGAGCGCGGTGAGCGCGGCCAGGTTGGCGGTGTAGCCGGAGGAGAAGACCAGCGCGGCCTCGGCCCCGCAGAAGGCGGCGAGCTCCTCCTCCAGTTCGGTGTGCAGCGCCGTGGTGCCGGTGACCAGCCGGGAGCCGGTGGCGCCGGCGCCCCAGCGCAGCGCGGCGTCGGCGGCGGCCCGGGTCACGGCGGGGTGGCGGGTGAGCCCGAGGTAGTCGTTGCCCGCGAGGTCGAGCACGGGGTCCTCGGCGGGCCGGCTGCGCAGGGTGCGGGTGAGCCCCGCACGGGCCCGCTGCCCGGCGCTCTCGTCGAGCCAGTCGAACACGGCGGCGGGATCGGCGGCGGTGCGGTCCCCGCCGGCCTCGGGCGCCTCGAACACGCTGCGGTTGACCATGCCCGGCACTCTGGCACGCCCCCGACGGCCCGGGCAATGTGCGCCGTGGCACACGCCCGGACGGAGCGGCGCGGCGGCGCCACTTGCACGGTTCCCGGATGACGGCCTCGGCAGCGCCGCCGGCGGCACCCGGCCCGCCCCGGTGTGCGGATCGCCGAGCGGGCGCCCGTGGTGGCGGGGTAGCTTTGCCGGGGGTGGCGGCGAGCAGGCAAGATAGCCGGGTGACCCTCCTTGATCTGATGCCGAAGCCCGCCACGCCCGACGCGCTGTACGAGACGTTCGCCGCCTGGACGGAGGAGCGCGGGATCTCGCTGTACCCGGCGCAGGAGGAGGCGCTGATCGAGCTGGTCTCGGGGAACAACGTGGTCCTGGCGACGCCGACCGGCTCGGGCAAGAGCCTGGTGGCGGCCGGTGCGCACTTCGCCGCGCTGGCGGCGGGGCAGCGGACGTTCTACACGGCGCCGATCAAGGCCCTGGTGTCGGAGAAGTTCTTCGACCTGGTGAAGATCTTCGGCACCGAGCAGGTCGGCATGATGACGGGCGACGCGTCGGTGAACCCGACGGCGCCGATCATCTGCTGCACCGCGGAGGTGCTGGCGCAGATCGCGCTGCGCGACGGGGTCCGGGCGGACATCGGCCAGGTGGTCATGGACGAGTTCCACTTCTACGCGGAGCCGGACCGCGGCTGGGCCTGGCAGATCCCGCTGCTGGAGCTGCCGCAGGCGCAGTTCCTGCTGATGTCGGCGACGCTGGGTGACGTGCGGCGGTTCGAGGAGGACCTGACCCGGCGCACCGGTCGGCCGACGACGGTGGTGCGCAACGCGACGCGTCCGGTGCCGCTGTTCTACGAGTACCGGCGCACCACCCTGCACGACACGCTGGAGGAGCTGCTGCAGACCGGCCAGGCGCCGGTGTACGTGGTCCACTTCACGCAGAAGGAGGCGGTGGAGCGGGCGCAGTCGCTGATGAGCATCAACATGTGCTCGAAGGCGGAGAAGGACGCCATCGCCGAGCTGATCGGCAACTTCCGCTTCACCACCAAGTTCGGCCGCAACCTGTCGCGCTTCGTGCGCCACGGGATCGGCGTGCACCACGCGGGCATGCTGCCGAAGTACCGGCGGCTGGTCGAACGCCTCGCCCAGGCGGGCCTGTTGAAGGTGATCTGCGGGACGGACACGCTGGGCGTGGGCGTCAACGTGCCGATCCGCACGGTGCTGTTCACGGCGCTGTCCAAGTACGACGGCCAGCGGGTGCGGATCCTGCGGGCGCGCGAGTTCCACCAGATCGCCGGGCGCGCCGGGCGGGCCGGGTTCGACACCGTCGGCCAGGTGGTGGCGCAGGCGCCCGAGCACGTCATCGAGAACGACAAGGCCGTCGCCAAGGCGGGCGACGACCCGAAGAAGAAGCGCAAGATCGTCCGCAAGAAGGCGCCGGAGGGCTTCGTCGGCTGGTCCGAGGAGACCTTCGAGAAGCTGATCGCCGCCGACCCGGAGCCGCTGGTCTCCCGGTTCAAGGTGAGCCACGCGATGCTGCTGTCGGTGATCGGCCGGCCCGGCAACGCCTTCGAGGCGATGCGCAAGCTGCTCACCGACAACCACGAGGACCGTGCCGCGCAGCGCCGGCACATCCGCACCGCGATCGCCATCTACCGCTCGCTGCTGGAGGGCGGTGTGGTGGAGCGGCTGCCGGAGCCGGACGCCGAGGGCCGGATCGTGCGCCTGACCCTGGACCTCCAGGAGAACTTCGCGCTCAACCAGCCGCTGTCCACCTTCGCGCTGGCCGCCTTCGAGCTGCTGGACCCGACCTCGCCGTCGTACGCGATGGACGTGGTGTCGGTGGTCGAGGCGACCCTGGACGACCCGCGCCAGATCCTCGCCGCGCAGCAGAACAAGGCGCGCGGCGAGGCCGTCGGCGAGATGAAGCGCGACGGCGTCGAGTACGAGGAGCGCATGGAGCGGCTCCAGGAGATCACCTACCCGAAGCCGCTGGAGGAGCTGCTCACCCACGCGTACGAGGTGTACCGGCGGGCGCACCCGTGGATCGGCGACCACCAGCTGCAGCCGAAGTCGGTGGTGCGGGACCTGTACGAGCGGGCGATGACCTTCACGGACTACGTCGGCCACTACGAGCTGGCGCGCACCGAGGGCATCGTGCTGCGCTACCTCGCGGGCGCGTACAAGGCGCTGGAGCAGACCGTCCCCGAGGACGTGAAGACCGACGACCTGAAGGACGTCATCGCCTGGCTCGGCGAGCTGGTCCGCCAGGTCGACTCCAGCCTGCTGGACGAGTGGGAGCAGCTGGCCAACCCGACCGAGCCGCAGGCCGCCGAGGTGGCGCTGGACGACAAGCCGGCGCCGGTCACGGCGAACGCGCGGGCGTTCCGGGTGCTGGTGCGCAACGAGATGTTCCGCCGGGTGGAGCTGTGCGCGCTGGAGCACTACGACGAGCTCGGCGCGCTGGACGGCGAGTACGGCTGGGACGCCGACCGCTGGGCGGACGCCATGGACGGGTACTGGGAGGAGTACGACGACCTGGGCACCGGTCCGGACGCGCGCGGCCCGAAGATGCTGATCATCGAGCAGGAGGACTCGGCCTGGCGGGTCCGGCAGATCTTCGACGACCCGGAGGACGACCACGACTGGGGCATCAGCGCCGAGGTCGACCTCTACGGCTCGGACGAGGAGGGCCGCGCGGTGCTGCGGGTCACGGCCGTGGACCGGCTGGGCGGCTGACGGTCCGTCCGCGGACGTGCCGCGGCCCCCGGCCTGCCGGAGCAGGGCGGGGGCCGCGGCGCACGGTCTGCCGGGCGGGCGCTACATCCAGACGAACGGTGCGCCGCCCGTGAAGGAGATCGCCCGGGTCGCCTCGTCGAGCAGCTGGTCGAGGTTGGCGGCGCTCACCGAGGGCACCGGCAGCGGGGCGGCCGGCGAACCGGACGGGCTCGGCGCCCCGGTACCGGCGCCGGTGCGCGCGTCGGAGGGCCGCGAGCTGGTCACCGTCACGTAGTGGCCGACGAGTTCGACCCGCGGCTCGGTCGCGGGCCGGGCCAGGGCGGCCGGCAGCGCGGGGGCGGTGGTGGCGTCCGGGAGGATGAAGGCGACCGAGCCCGGCTTGCCGCGCAGCGCCTCGGCGGCCTTGGCGGCGGTCGGCGCGTCGGCGAAGCGCAGCAGGGTGATGCTGCTGAGCACCGGCTTCTCCTGGGCGGTGAAGCTGACGGCCAGGTAGCCCTTGCAGCCGGCCTCGCGCAGCAGCTCCAGGGTGCGGTCCTGGAGCACCTCGGTGCAGTTCTCTCCGCGCCGCACGCCGGAGCGCTTGCCCTTGTAGTTGCCGGACTCCACGACCTTCTGGGCCGGGAAGTAGACGTCGACGTCGAGGGCCTCGGGGTCGGCGACGGTGCGCGGCGGCGGGTCGCCGACGATCGGCGGGGTCTTGGACGCCTCCTTGCTGGAGGGGCCGAGCCCGGGTATGTAGTCGCCGGGCGTGGGCCGGGTGACGATCCAGCCGCCGGCGACCACCACGCCGACGACGGCGACCCAGCCGACGGCCCGCCGGGCGCTCACGCGTCTGGCCCGGTATCCCCCGGCCGGTCGCTGGGCGGTGTGCTCTGCCGGTGGCCCGGCCGGTTGCTCTGCCGATGACGGGGCGCGCTCCCCCTGCGTGGTCATGCGGCAGATTGTATGCAGGTCACGGGTGGTGGAGATCACTGGGTGGCGGCCCCGGAACGGGCCTCCGGCCGGGCCCTGCGCCCGACGTGACCTGCGCCACTACCGTGAGCTGCGACACTGTGACAACTCGCACAGCTTCCCCGGGATCTTCTGGTGGGTTTCCTCTGGCGTCCGTCGCGGGGCAGCAGGCAGGATCAGCCCCATGGATCTGCTCGATACCCTCACCGCCAAGGGCCTGCGTGGGGAGACCCCCACCCGCGAGGAGGCGCTCGCCGTCCTCGCCACCACCGACGACGAGCTGCTCGACGTGGTCGCGGCCGCCGGACGGGTGCGCCGGCGGTGGTTCGGCCGCCGGGTGAAGCTCAACTACCTGGTGAACCTGAAGAGCGGACTGTGCCCGGAGGACTGCTCGTACTGTTCGCAGCGCCTGGGCTCGAAGGCCGAGATCCTGAAGTACACCTGGCTGAAGCCGGGGCAGGCCGCCGAGGCGGCGAAGGCGGGCGTGTCCGGCGGCGCCAAGCGGGTCTGCCTGGTGGCGAGCGGCCGCGGCCCGACGGACCGTGACATCGACCGGGTGACGGACACCGTGGCGGCCATCAAGGAGGCCGACCCGGCGGTGGAGGTCTGCGCCTGCCTTGGCCTGCTCTCCGACAACCAGGCCGAGCGGCTGAAGGCGGCCGGCGTCGACGCCTACAACCACAACCTGAACACCTCCGAGGGCACCTACGGCGACATCGCCACCACCCACACCTACGCGGACCGGGTGGACACCGTGCAGAAGGCGCACGGAGCGGGCCTGTCGGCCTGCTCGGGCCTGATCGCGGGCATGGGCGAGAGCGACGAGGACCTGGTGGACGTGGTCTTCGCGCTGCGCGAGCTGGGCTCGGACTCGGTGCCGGTGAACTTCCTCATCCCGTTCGAGGGCACCCCGCTGGCCAAGGAGTGGAACCTCACCCCGCAGCGCTGCCTGCGGATCCTGGCGATGGTGCGCTTCGTCAACCCGGACACCGAGGTGCGGATCGCCGGCGGGCGCGAGGTGCACCTGCGCAGCCTGCAGCCGCTGGGCCTGCACGTCGCCAACTCCATCTTCCTGGGCGACTACCTGACCAGCGAGGGCCAGGCCGGGCAGACCGACCTCGACATGATCCGGGACGCCGGGTTCGAGGTCGAGGGCATGGGCGAGGGCACTCTGCCGCGGCACCGCGCGGACATCGCGGCCGACGCGGCGGCGGGCGCCGTCGGCGGCTGCGGCACGGCCCCGGCGGCCGGCGCCTGCGGGACGGGCGGCGGCTGCGGACCGTGCGGCGGGCACGCCCACGGCGAGGCCGCCACCGGCGCGGAGGCGGCCGGCCCGGAGACCGGTGACGAGGTGCGCACCGACCTGGTGCGGGTGCGCCGCCGCGGCGCCGGCACCGAGCTGGCGCCCAACGCCTGAGCCCCACCGACGCCCGAGCGCCCGACGCCTGAGCCACCGACACCTGGCCACCCGCGCCCGGGCCGACCCCGAACGCCGCCCGGGCCCACCGCCGCCCGAGCCACCGCCGAACACCCCGGAAAGCCCCTCCCCATGACCCAGCTGTCCACCGACACCCTGCTCGCGCTCGACCGCGCGCACGTCTGGCACCCGTACGGGCCGATGCCCGGCACCGCCACCCCGTACGTGGTGGAGTCCGCCTCGGGCGTCCGGCTCCGGCTCGCCGCGCCGGCCCCGGGCGGGCACCGCGAGCTGGTCGACGGCATGTCGTCCTGGTGGGCGGCGATCCACGGGTACGGGCACCCGGTGCTCGACGAGGCGGTGCGCGGGCAGCTGGGCCGGATGAGCCATGTGATGTTCGGCGGGCTCACCCACGAGCCCGCCGTACGGCTCGCCGCCACCCTGGTGGAGATCACCCCGGAGCCGCTGCGGCACGTCTTCCTCGCCGACTCGGGTTCGGTGTCCGTCGAGGTCGCGATGAAGATGTGCCTGCAGTACTGGCAGTCGGTGGGACGGCCGGGCAAGCGGCGGCTGCTGACCTGGCGCGGCGGCTACCACGGGGACACCTTCCACCCGATGTCGGTGTGCGACCCGCAGGGCGGCATGCACCACCTGTGGGGCGGGGTGCTGCCGGACCAGCTGTTCGCGCCCGAGCCTCCGGCCGGCTTCGACGCCCCGCTCGACGAGGAGTACGCCCGCGCCTTCGATGAGTTGATGGGCCGTCACGCCGACGAACTGGCGGCCGTGATCGTCGAGCCGGTGGTGCAGGGTGCGGGCGGGATGCGCTTCCACTCCCCCGCGTACCTGCGGATGCTGCGCGAGCTGTGCGACCGGCACGGGGTGCTGCTCGTCTTCGACGAGATCGCGACCGGCTTCGGCCGCAGCGGCGCGCTGTTCGCCGCCGACCACGCGGGCGTCGCGCCGGACGTGATGTGCCTGGGCAAGGCGCTGACCGGCGGCTACCTCACGATGGCGGCGACGCTGTGCACGGCGGAGGTCGCCGAGGGCATCAGCCGCGGCGAGATGCCCGTCCTCGCCCACGGGCCGACCTTCATGGGCAACCCGCTGGCGGCCGCGGCCGCCAACGCCTCGATCGGCCTGCTGCTCGCGCAGGACTGGCCCACCGAGGTGAAGCGGATCGAGACCGGACTGCGCGCGGGCCTGGCGGACGCGGCCGCGCTGCCCGGGGTCAAGGACGTCCGGGTGCTCGGCGCGATCGGCGTCGTCCAGCTGGACCACCCGGTGGACATGGCGGCGGCGACCGGGGCCGCCGCGCGGGAGGGCGTCTGGCTGCGCCCGTTCCGGGACCTCGTCTACACGATGCCGCCGTACGTGACCGGCGACGAGGACGTGGCGCGGATCGCCGCGGCCGTGACGGCGGCGGCGGTGGCCGGATGAGCGGGGCGGCGGACACACGATCCGCGGACACGCGGTCCACGGACACGCGATCCACGGACGAGCGGATGGCGGGAGCAGCGGTGGCGGAAGCGGACGTCCGGGTCGTCTTCGTGACGGGGACGGGCACCGAGGTCGGCAAGACGGTCGCCACGGCGGCCGTCGCGGCGAGCGCGCTGCGCGCCGGGCTGCGGGTCGCGGTGCTCAAGCCCGGGCAGACGGGCGTCGCGCCCGAGGAGCCGGGGGACGTCCAGGAGGTGGCCCGGCTGGCCGGGCCCGCCGCCCCGGCCGCGGACCGGCTGACCCTGCGCGAACTCGCCCGCTACCCCGAGCCGTTGGCGCCCGACACGGCGGCCCGCCGGTCGGGGCTTCCCTGCCTGGCGGCGGAGGACGTGGCGAAGGAGGTGGCCGGCCTGGCCGAGCGGCACGACCTGGTGCTGGTCGAGGGTGCGGGCGGGCTGCTGGTGCGCTACGACGAGCAGGGCCGCACGCTCGCCGACCAGGCCCGCGCGGTCTGCGAACTCGGCCTGCCCGCCGAGGTGTTGCTGGTGGCCTCGGCCGGCCTGGGCACCCTGAACACCACCGCGCTGACGGCGGAGGCGCTGACCGCGCGCCGGCTGCCGCTGCTCGGTGTGGTGGTCGGCGCCTGGCCGGAGTCCCCCGGCCTCGCGGACCGCTGCAACCTGGCCGACCTGCCGCGCGCGGCGGGCGCCCCGCTGCTCGGTGCGCTGCCCGAGCGCGCCGGCCGGGCGGCCGGCTTCCCGGCTCTCGCCGCCGGCGCGCTCGCGCCCGCGCTGTACGGCCACTGGGACGCCGCCGCGTTCGTCACGGCGCACGGGGCGCACGAGGTACGGCACGGGACCGGCTGAGGCCACGGCCCGGCACCGGCCGGGATCCCGCGAGGCTGCCCGCCGCCGGTACGACGAAACACGGCGGCCATCGCTCGAACGGGTGAGATCCCGGCCGACCGGGCCCACCGCGCGGGAGGGGTCACTACGGTTCTCCGCATGACGGATGGCCTGATGGTGGACGAGGCCCTGCGGGCCCTGGCCGCGCTCGAAGCGGCATGGAAGGACGACGACGAGGCCCTGGCCGCCCTGGCCGCGCGGGGACCGGCCGAGCAGCCGCTCGCCGCCCTGGTCGCCCGGTACGGCGAGCACGCCGTGGACACGCTGATGGCGCTGGCCTTCGGGCTGCGCTCCAGCATGACGGACGAGGAACTCGCCGAGCTCACCGACGCGGTGAGCTCCAACATCGGCGCCCGGATGAGCGCCCTGCTCACCCGGACGCTGTGTGCCTGGGGCGAGACCGCCGGGGACGACCTCGCGGTGGTGAAGGTGATCGCGCACGCGGTGATCGACGCCATGCGGGCCGTCACCGAGGAGCCGAGCAAGACCGATGTGCTGCCGTTGCTGGCCACCTTCCGCACCTACGCGCTGAGCTCGGGCCCCTGACCGATTCCGGCCGCCCGGCGGATCAAGCGGATGCCGGCGGGCCGGATCCAGGCGAGGAATCCGGCCATTCGGTGCACTTGAGATGGCCTTGACACCCCCATAGGTCTATACCATGCTGCCAGGCGGCGCCCGGCGGCGGACTCTGCTCCGCTTCCGTTGGCGCCACTTCGGCGCAGAGGAGAGCGACGAACGGGGGCTGTGTTGTGCTGGTGCATGTCCTGGGACCACTTCACGTCGATGTCGGGGGAAGCCTTGTACCACTCGGCGGCCGCAGGCCGCAGCTCGTCCTGGCGACCCTCGCCCTGACGCCCAACTGGGTCGTCCCGCTGGATCGGTTGGTGGACAACCTGTGGGGTGCGGCGCCGCCCGCCAGCTCCCGGACGCAGATCCGGATCTGCGTCTCGCAGCTGCGCCGCGCGCTGGCCGACGCGGGCGCGCCGCCGGTCATCGAGACCCATCCCAACGGCTACCGGCTGCGGGTCGGCCACGGCGAGCTGGACGCCACGCTGTTCAACGAGGAGGTCGCCCGCGCCCGGCTGCGGGCCGCCTCCGGGGACCTGCCGGAGGCCGTCGCCGTCCTGCGGCAGGCCCTCGCCCGGTGGACCGGGCCGGCCATGGCGGGCCTGGACTGCCCCGCCCTGGAGTCCTGGGCCCGCCGCCTGGAGGAGAACCGGCTGCGCGCCGTCGAGGAGCGGGTCCGGCTGGAGCTGGCGCTCGGCCTGCACGAGGACCTGGTCGGCGAACTCGTCGAGCTGGTCTCCGCGCACCCGTTCCGCGAGCACCTGCACGGGCTGCTGATGCACGCCCTGCACCGCTCCGGCCGGACGGTGGAGGCGCTCGGCGTCTACCGGACGCTGCGCACCCAGCTGGTGGAGGAGCTGGGCCTCGAACCGGGGCAGGAACTGCGGGCGTTGGAGCAGGGGATCCTCAACGGGGCCTGCCCCACCGCCTGACCGCGCCCCCGTGCCCCACCGCCGGACCGCGCCGGCGCCGGACCGCCTGACCGCCTGACCGCCTGACCGCGCGCCACCGTCCGGCCGTCCGACCGTCGGCCGGACCGTGGGCCGGGCCTCAGCCCGCGTGCCGCCACCAGAACGACCCCGGCTCGTAGTGCTCGGTGACCCCGAGCCGGCGCCACAGCGGGTCGGCCACCCGCCGCAGCTGCGGGTCCGCGTGCACGAAGGCGTCCGGCAGCTCGACGTCGAACCGCGCGGGGGCGGCCGTCAGCAGCGCGGCCAGCAGGTACTGCTCGGAGTAGTGCCGCCAGCGCCAGGACAGCGGGTAGTCCGCCGGGAGCATGATGTCGTGCACGTGGACCAGCACCCCGGGCTTGAGCACCGGCAGCACCTCGAAGAAGAACACCGCGACGTCCGAGCCCATGTGGAGCCGGTGCGACCCGTCGAAGAAGACGATGTCGCCCGGCTCCAGCTCGCGGAAGACCTTCAGGTCGGCGTGCTGCAGCGGGGTGCGGACGACCTCGTCGCAGAGCCGGTCGACGGTGGCGCGCGGGGCCGGGTCGATCGAGGTGATCCGGGTGCTCAGCCCGAGGTCCTCGACGGCCCGGCGGGCGAACTTGGTGGAGTTGCCGGAGCCGATCTCCAGGTAGCGGGCGGGCCGCTCGGCGGCGAGGAAGCCGTAGAGCGAGAGCGCGTCAAGCGGCGGCAGCCACCCGTTGTTCCAGTACGGGGTGGAGCCGGCGGCGGTGCCGCTCAGCGGGATGCCGCGCAGCAGTTCCTCGTACTCCAGGAAGCCGGTGAGGCGTTCGGCGTAGCGCTCCCGGTTCTGCTCCAGCAGGGCGCGCACCTCGGTGAGTTCGGCGCGCGGCTCGGGGGTGACCACGTGGTCCCAGAACAGCGGCTTGCGCAGGCCGAAGGCCCACAGGGTGAGGCCGTGCAGCACGGGCCGCTCGCCGAGCCAGTCCATCGGGCGGCGCAGGGCCGGCAGGCGCTCCAGCAGTTCGACTCCGGAGGCGGTGCGGACGGCGGTGCGCAGGTCCTTGAGCAGCATGCGGTGTTCCTTTCGGGGGGTGTTCAGAGCGAGAGCCAGAGGTCCTGCAGCCGGTGTTCGGAGATGCCCTCGGCGGAGCGGAAGTCGTAGCGGTGGACCTTGACCGGTCCGCGGGTGAAGCTCCAGTCCAGCCGCCAGAGCGGGTAGGGGCGGTTGACCGCACTGTCCCAGTCGAATCCTGCGGGTGCGGAGTACTTCCAACTCAGCGGCAGGAAGTCGTTGTTGGCGCGAATCGCATCGTCCGCCAAGGACTTCAGCCCGTCCAGGTCGCGCATCGCGGGGCTGGCGTTGAAGTCGCCGGCGATCAGCGTCCGGTTGGGGTTGTCCTTGAGGTCGGCCTCCAGGCCGCGGATCTCCTCCTGGCGCCAGGCGAACTTGCGCTTGAAGTAGGAGTCGAAGTCGAAGCCGGAGAAGGGGTCGAGGTCGGGGGCGAGCGGCACGGTGACGTGCACGTTGTAGACGCTGAACAGGCTGCCGCCGACCTGGAGGTCGGTGCGCAGGACCTTGTCGCGGGCGAAGACCCGGCTGAAGGAGGGGTCGGGTCCGAGGGCGGCGCCGGTGCCGACCGAGCGCTGGGAGGCGATCGGGTAGCGGGAGACGGTGAGCAGTTCGCCGGTGCGGGCGATGAAGTAGCCGGGGAACTCGGCGGCGAGCCGGGCGTCGTCGTCGAGCCGCCGGTAGCCGTCCTCGCCGAGGCCGGGCTGCCAGACGACGTGCTCCTGGAAGAGGTACACGTCGGCGTTCTGACGGTGGATCAGATTGTAGAGCCGGTCGACGCCGGTGGAGGCGGCCCAGTACTGGGTGTTGAAGGAGACCACGTGCAGGGCGCCGGGCGGCACCGGGCGCTCGCCGTGCCACAGGGCGGGCCAGTTGAGGCCGGAGCCGGTGGTGAGGCCGAGCAGCAGCGGCGGCAGGGCGAGCCCGAGGGCCCAGCCGCGGCGCGGGCCGCAGGCGGCGGTGGCGGCGAGCAGCAGGAACAGCGGGATGCCGACCAGGAACACCGGCGGGACGGCGTCCAGCAGGATCGCCCAGTGCCAGCGGCCGCTGACGGACCAGCGGAAGAAGGCGTAGATCAGCCACAGGCCGGTGAGGCCGACCAGGGAGCGGCCGTACCAGGTGCGCAGCCGGCGGGCGGCGCGCCGGGCCCGGGTGGGCTCGGGAGCGGGCTCCGCGGCCGCTTCCAGGGCGCCCGCGGCCTCGGCCGCGCCGTCCCGCCGGTACATCCGGCGGAAGCGCCGGCTGACCGCGAACTGGCCGAGTCCGGCGGCGAGTCCGGCCGTGACGACGGCGTTGAGCAGCAGGTGGCAGCCGGTGAACAGGGCGAGGAACGGGTAGCCGCGCTCCTGGCGGACGAAGCGGTACTGGCCGAGGTCGGTGAGCACGAAGGCGGCCAGCAGCAGCGCGGTGGCGATCGCGGTGAGCGGCTGCCAGGCGATCAGCGGCAGGCTGAGCAGGGTGAGCGCCGCCAGCACCGAGGCGGCGGCCCGGCCGGGCGTCTCCATGCCCTGCATGGCGCGGCCGCGGTCGAGGTAGAACGGCACCCGCAGCCGGCTGCGGACGAAGGCCTTGCGCAGCAGCGGCCGCATCCGGTTCTCGTCGGAGAGCCGGCCGCGCACCCGCGAGGTGAGCAGCATGGGGTGGCGGGCGGCGAGGCGCTCGGCGTGGTCGATCTCCTCGGTCTGGCGCAGCGCCGGGTTGAACCAGCCGGCTTCGAGGAAGGCCTCGCGGCGCACCGCGCCGAGGGCGTAGAAGCCGCCGCTGACCAGGCCCTCGGCGCTCTTGCGCCAGTAGTGGTACTGGAGGATGCGGTACTGGCCGACGGGGCCCTCGGGGAACAGGGGCTCCTTGTCGGGGACGCCGAACACGGCGCCGTACTCCGGGTGTTCGGCGAAGATGGCGACGGCTTCGGCGACGGCGTCGGGGTGCATGGCGACATCGGCGTCGACGAAGAAGACGATGTCGCCGGTGGCGTGCTCGACGCCGAGGTTGCGGCTGGCGCCGGGTCCGCCGTTGCGTTCGGCGCGCACCAGGGTGACGGGGTGGGCGGCGGCGCGGTCGGCGGAGTCGTCGGTGCTGGCGTCGTCGACCACGATCACCTCGATCTCGGGGTGGCTCTGGGCGAGGACGGCGGCGAGGCAGAGGTCGACGGTGCGGCTGTCGTTGTACATCGGCACGACCACCGAGACGAGCGGTGTGGCGGGCATGGCTCCTCGTTCGGACCGCTGGGGGTCGAGGTCGGTGGGTGTCAGGTGAGTTGGAAGGTGAGCAGGAGGGCGGCCCAGAGCGCGGCGGTGGCGAGCATGGCGCGGTCGCGCAGCAGGGTGCGCACGGGGTTGCCGCCCTCGGCGTGGACGACGACGATCTGCAGGTAGCGGAAGAGCGCGAACAGGGCCAGCGGCGCGGTGAGCAGGGCGCCGGTCTCGAAGCCGGACTCGGTGCGCAGGTAGAGCAGGTAGCCGACGACGGTGAGTCCGGAGCAGAGGACCAGCACGAGGTCGAGGAAGTGCGCGGAGTAGCCGACCAGCGCGGGCCGGTGGCCGCTGCCGGCGACCCCGAGCTCGTGGCGGCGCTTGCCGACGATGAGGACCAGGCAGAGCGTGAGGACGGTGAGCACCAGCCAGGCGGAGAGCGGGCGGCCGCTGGCGCCGTAGCCGCCGAGCAGGCGCAGCACGAAGCCGGTGGCGACGACGAAGACGTCGAGCAGCGGCAGGTGTTTGAGCTTCCAGCTGTAGGCGGCGTTGACGGCGAGGTAGAGCAGGACGGGTGCGGCGACGCCGGGCCCGGTGGCGGCGAGCAGCGGGACGAGCAGCGCGCCGAGGAGGGCGGCCAGGGCGACGGCGGCGCGCGGGGTGATGCGGCCGGCGGCCAGCGGGCGGTGGCGTTTGACCGGATGGCGGCGGTCGCGTTCGACGTCGGCGAGGTCGTTGACGACGTAGACGAGGGAGGAGGCGAGGACGAAGGCGGCCATGGCGACGGTGATCCGGGCGGCCATGTCCCAGGCGAGGTCGGCGCCGAGCAGGGGCAGCGGGACGACGAGGACGTTCTTGGGCCACTGTCCGGGGCGGAGCAGGGCCAGCGGCGCGGGTAGCCGGGAGGGGCCGGCGGTGGTGGTGCGGCGGGCGGGTTCGGGCGGTCCGCCGCCCGGTGCGCCCGGTTCGTGCTGCGGGCCCCGGCCGTCCGGCGGGCTCTGGGTGTGCTGGGGGCTCTGGCCCTGCTGTGAACTCTGTTCGCTCAGGGAGGTCATGGCGGAGCGCTCCTCAGAAGAAGATCTTCACGGCGGACAGCAGTCCCTGGCTCCACGGGTCGCGGCTGGTGCGCCCGGCGTTGGGGCCGGCGGCACGGCCGGCCGGGGGTTCGTGGCGGGCGGTGCGCCACCATTGGTAGGTGCGCAGGATGGCGTCCTGGTTGGAGAGCCGGGGGGCGAAGCCGAGCCGGTCGCGGGCCTTGTCGATGGAGACGTAGGAGTCGGCGGTGAGCTTGTGGAGCAGGCGGCCGTAGACGGGTGACAGCCGGGCGCGCTGCAGGGTGTTGAGGACGGCGAGGGCGGGCCGGGCGGGCAGGCCCACGACGCGCCTGCCGTGGCCGGCGGCGTCCAGCACGGCCTGGAAGTCCTCGCGCAGGGTGCCGAATTCGGCGGCGGCGAGGTTGTAGGTGTCGTTGGCGACGTCGTCGGGGGCGTGCAGCACGGTGACGACGGCGTCGACCAGGTCGTCGATGGCGAACATCTGGGTCTTCACGTCGCCGCGGCCGAGGACGGGGAAGTGGCGGCCCTCCTCGGCCCATTCGAAGAGCATCGCGAACAGGCCCATCCGGCCGGGGCCGACGAAGGTCTTGGGGCGCAGGATCGGCACGCACAGGCCGTCGGCGCGGTGGCGTTCGGCGATCTCCTCGGCGGCGGCCTTGGCGCGGCTGTAGGTGTCGACCGGTTCGCGGGGGTGGGTCTCGGGGGTGGGGACGAGCCGGGGCAGGCCGTAGACGGCGGTGGAGGAGATGTGCACGACGCGGGGGGTGCCGGCGGCCCGGGCGGCGGTGAAGACGGCGCGGGTGCCGTCGACGATGATCGAGCGGATCTGCTCGTCGGGGTAGCTGGGGAGGGCGGCGGCGGCGTGCACCAGGACGTCGGCGCCGTGCAGGGCGCGGTCGAGGGCGGCGCGGTCGCGGATGTCGCCGACGACCTCGACGCCCGGTCCGGGGCGCAGGTCGATGCCGCGCACCCGGTGGCCGTCGGCGGTGAGGCGTTCGGCGAGGCGGGAGCCGAGCATGCCGGCGGCGCCGGTGACGGCGACGGTCAGGGCGGGGGTGCGCCCGGATGTGTGCTCGGGGGCGGGGCCGGGGGTGTGCTCGGGGCCGGGGCCGGGGGTCACCACTGGGAGCCCACCTTCTGCTTGACGAAGCGGGTGACCAGGCGGCCGAGGCCCTGGTCGAGGACGGTGCCGAGGGCGTCGACGGTGCGTTCGACGTCGGCCGGGTCGGTGACCAGGGAGGGCCCGATGATGAGCGGGTTGCGGCCGTTGAGGGTGTAGTAGGCGAAGATGCCGTGGTCCTGGTAGAGGGCGTTGATCACCGCGCAGGTGACCAGCTTGGTCTTGAACTGGGGGTCGCGGGCCATGCCGCCGGGGGCGAGCTTGGCGACCAGGTCGAGGATCCGGGGCCCGCCGTCGATGAACACGCCCCACAGCGCGCCGGCTCCGTCGACCCGGGCGACGGTGTCGGGGTGCTCCTTGGCGAGCCGGCGCAGGCCGGGTTCGAGGACGGCGCCGATGGCGCGGGCGCGGGCCGGGTAGTCGTCCTCGATGGCGATGTTGACGGCCTCCAGGGCGGTGGCGCACTCCTCGCCGAAGCCGTAGTAGGTGGTGGAGGTGGACTGCAGCAGGGCGTCGCCGAGGTTGTCGTAGGCCTTGCGGAAGACCGGCTCGCGGGCGATGAACGCGGAGATGGAGGACTTGCCGCCGCCGAAGGACTTCGAGGTGGTGAGCACGTCGGGCAGCAGGCCCGGGTAGCGCATGAAGTGGAAGAGGGTGCCGGTCTTGCCCCAGCCGGTGTAGATCTCGTCGAAGATCAGCACGATCTTCTCCCGGTCGCACAGCTCGCGCAGTCCGCGCAGGAACCCCTCGGAGCAGGCCTCGATGGTGGAGGCGCTGAACGGCTCGATGAGGATCGCGTAGACGTCGCCGGGGTGGGCGGCGACGGCGCGGCGCACCGAGGCGAGGTCGTTGTAGGCGAAGGTGTCGATGCCGGGGATGGTCGGGAAGGCGAACTGGGCCTGGCCGGTGAGGCCGCCGGAGCCGAGGAGCTTGCCGTGGAAGGCGCGGTCGGCGCGCAGCACGGTGCCGCGCTTGCCGTTGTGGTACTTGTACGCGAGTTTGACGGCGCCTTCGACCGCCTCGGCGCCGGAGTTGGGGAGGAAGGACATCGAGAGGTCGCCGGGCAGCACCTCGGCGAGGTTGTGGGAGAGGGCGGCGAGGTAGGGCGAGAAGTAGGTCTTGTGGACCTCCATCCGGTGCTGGCGGGCGAAGCGCTCGCGGGCGGCGAGGATGCGGGGGTGGTTGTGGCCGTGGTTGAGCACGCCGACGCCGCCGGTGACGTCGAGGATCCGCCGGCCGTCAGTGAGGGTGAGGTGGACGCCCTCGGCGTGGGCGACGAGCTCGCGGCCGAAGCCGAAGGAGGTCATCAGCGAGACCTGGCTCTTGTTCACGTAGCGGCGGTACAGGTCGTGCACCTCGCCGACCTCGAACCGTTCGGCGTCGTCAAGGGTGTACACGGGTGTCTCCCATCGGGGCGGGTGGCGGGGCCAGGGGCGGATCGGCTTGGCCGGGGGCGGGTGGCGGGCCGGGCGGGACGGGTGTGCCGGACGGTTCGGGCGGGCCGGGGGCGCCGGACAGGGCGGGCGCGCCGGGGGCCCGGGAGGTGCCGCGCAGCCGGGCCCAGGCGAGGACGGCCGCCGAGCTGCCGAGTTCGGCGACCACGCACACCACCCGGCTGGCGACGGCGGCCGTCGCGGCGGTGCCGCCGGGCAGCACGGTGGCCAGGGCGGCGGTGATGGTGAGTTCGCGCACGCCCCAGCCGTCGGGGACGACCACGGCGAGGCTGCTGACCACGGTGGCGAGCGCGAACGCGCCGATGCCGGCTCCGGCGGAGGGGGCGGCGGGCGCGCCGAGGGCGATCGCGAGGAACCACAGGTGCAGTCCGGACACCAGCCAGGAGGCGACGGCCAGCGCGATCGCCCGGCGCACGGCGGCGTCCGGCGGCGGTTCGACGCTGCGCCGGGCGAGCCGGGCCAGGGCCACCACCGGGCGGGTGGCCAGCGCGGGGCGGACGACGCAGGCGAGCAGGCCGGCGGCGGGCAGCCAGAGCCAGAACCACTGCCCGGGCAGGGCGGCGGGTGCGGCGAGCAGGCTGACGCCGGCGCCGGTGAGGAGGGTCAGGGCGAGGCTGAGCAGGTAGGCGGAGGTCATCGTGGCGGCGGGCACGCCGGCCTCGCGACCGTGGGTGACGTGGGTGATCACGCCCCAGACCCGGCCGGGCAGGTACTTGGACAGCTGGCCGAGGAAGTAGATCCGCGCGGCGGTCAGGCCGCGGATCGGCCCCGGGGTGCCGGGGGCGCTGCCGGGCGGCGCCGGGACGAGCACCCGCCAGGCGTGCACGGCGAGGACGAGGCCGCCGACGTTGGCGGCGAGCGCGGCGAGCAGCAGCGGGACGGCGTCGGCGCGGCCGAGCGCGCGGGCGGCGACGGGGCCCTCGTGGCGCAGCAGCAGGCCGACGCCGACCAGGGCGGCCAGGACGATGGCGGGGGTGAGGAGCCTGCGCAGCCGCGCCGCCATCAGGGCCGCTCCCCCGCCGGGCGCCGGTCCGCCGGGCGCCGGTCGGCTGTGTCCTGCTCTGCCGGACGCTCCGCCACCGTGCGCCGCCGGGCCGCTTCGCCGCCGGGCCGCAGCATCCGCAGCGCGCCGACGCCCGCGCCGGTCAGCAGCGAACCGATGACCAGGAAGTGCACGCCGGCGGCGTACGGCACGAAGGCGGCCCCGTGCCTCCGGGCTGCGAGGCGCAGCAGGCCGGCGTTGGCCGCGCAGAAGGCGGCCAGCCCGGCGGCGGGCAGCGCGGGCCGGCGGCGGGCCAGCGGCAGGACGGCCAGGGTGAACGCGGCGGCCGCCACCGAGGCGGGGCTGTTGGCGGTGAGGTTGCGCCGCCCGCCGCGCCGCGCCGAGGCGAGCGCCGGGACGAGCACCAGCGCGCGCCGGTACGTCTCGGCGAGCAGCGGCCCCAGCCGGTCGACCTCGTCGTGGTACGCCATCACCCGCTCGGTGAGCACGATGCGGTAGTGCGGGGCGAGCCGGTCGCTGAGTTCGAGGTCCTCGGAGTCGCGCAGGCTCTCGTCGAAGCCGCCGATCCGCTCGAACACCTCGCGCCGCACGGCCGCCTGGGCGAAGAACGCCGTCTCCACGACCCCGGCGCCGCGCGCCCGCCACCAGTAGGCGTGCAGGACGCGGTAGCGCTCCACCGGCCCGTCGTCGAACAGCGGCTCGGGGGCGATCACTCCGTGCACGCAACCGCATTCCGGGTCCTTTTCCAGGATTTCCAGCGCATTCGCCACCGAATCGGGCGTCAGCGCCTCGTCGGAATCCAGGAAGAAGACGACGTCACCGGTGGCCCCGGCAATTCCGGCGTTCCGCGCGGCGGAGACACCGCGGTTGGGCCACTGCCGGACCAGCGTGCACGGCGGACCCCCGGCGGGGGGCCGGTAGCCCTCGGCGATACGGGCGGTGGCGTCGGCGGAGCCGTCGTCCACCACGATCACCTGGTGCGGCGGACGGGTCTGGGCGTACACCGAGTCGAGGCAGGCCGCGAGGGTGCGGGCCGCGTTGTGGGCCGGAATGACGACCGATACGGAAAACGTCATGGGGCCAGTTCAGGCGGGCCCCGTATCGGGCGGGTATCGTCCCCGTATTGGGGGTGTCCGGGTCCCGGATACCGGAATTCCGATGTTCCGTTCGCCTGCTACGCTCCGCCGCATGGATCCGGATTCCGTTTCCCCGCGCCCCCGGTCTTCCGTCCCTCCGCGGTTGCTGGCCGGTGCCACCGGGCTGTGGGCGGTGTTCCTGCTGGCGGACTTCCTGGCGAGCGGCCGGTGGTGGTTCTGGCTGATACCCGGGCTGGCGCCTCCGCTGCTGTTCCTCGCCGTCCCGTTGACGCTGCTCGCGCTGGTGTGGACGGTCCCGGGCCCTGCGGCGCGCCGGTGGCTGGTGCCGGCGGTGCTGGCGCTGCTGGTCGCCGGGCTGCCCCGGACCGGCCTCAACTGGTCGGCCCTGTCCCCGGGTTCGGGCCCGGCGGGGGCAGGCCCGGCGCTGTCGGTGTTCTCCTGGAACACCGAGTACTGGGACACCACCGACGACCCGGACGCCTTCTACCGCTTCCTGCGCGCCCGCGACGCCGACGTCTACCTGTTGCAGGAGTACCTGGGGTGGGTGCGCGAGACCCACACCGAGATCGACGAACTCGACCGCATCCGACGGGAGTTCCCCGGCTACCAGGTGGTGGTGACCGGGGAGCTGGTCACCCTCTCCCGGTTCCCCGTGCTCGCCGTCCCACCGGTCGGCCCGGCGGTGGCGCCGGACGCGCCCTGGGCGGAGACCTTCACCCGGCGCAAGGTGCTGCGCACCGACCTCGATGTGCACGGCCGCACGGTGTCCTTCTACAACGTGCACATCCCGGTGCAGGTCGACACCCGGGAGTCGGTGTTCGGCGGCGCCTTCTACCGGGTGGTCCGCGAGGCCGACGCCGCCCGCCGCGAGCAGTTCACCGCCCTGGAGCGCGACGCCGCCGCCAACCCGCACCCCCTGCTGATCGCCGGGGACTTCAACACCAGCCCCGCCATGGGCGACCTCGACCCGCTGCGCGCCCGCTTCGAGGACGCCCGCTCGGCGAGCGGCGAGCTCTACCCGGGCAGCTGGGGCTCCGTCCTCGGCGCCGACTGGTGGCGCCTGGACTGGGCGTTCACCTCGCGCACGGTGGCGGTGCGGCGGTACGCCTTCGTCGACGACCGGGGGATGTCCGACCACCGGGGGCAGGACCTGAGGATCTCCGTGCGGCCCTGAGGTTCTGACGCCACGCCGTGGCGCGGCCCCCTATCGTGAGGGCATGGACCTCAGCTCGGAACTGACGACCCTGGCGGCGACCGGCGCGACCCAGCTGGTGGGCGCCGTCGCCGCCGACACCTGGCCGGCCGTGAAGTCCGGCGTGCTGGCGCTGTGGCGGCGCGCCCGCCCGGAGCGGGTGGCGGAGGACCTGGAGGATGCCCGCGAGCAGTTGCTCGCCGCCGAGGAGGCCGGCGCCGACCCCGCCGGGCTGCGGGTCCTGCTGGTGAACGAGTGGCAGGCCCGGCTGGCCCGGCTGCTCGTCACCCACCCCGGGTCCGCCGGAGAGCTGCGGGCCCTGGTCGACGGCCTGCTGGCGGAGGGCGGCCGGCGGGCCCCGGGGTCGGTGGCGATGACCGCGTACGCCACCGGCGGCGGCAGCGTCTACCAGGCCGGCCGCGACCTCACCGTGCACCGCCCGGCCGCCGGCTGACCCGACCGGGCCGCGGGAGCCCCGCCGCACAGGGACTCAGTCGGTGCGGCCGCCGCAGTAGGCCTCCAGGCAGCGGCGTACGGCCTGAGGGTCGACACCGTGGCTGTCGAGGAATCCGGAGCCGGCCTCGGCCAGGCAGAGGAGCAGTTCGCACAGGTGGTGGTCGTCGCCTTCCGGACCGGCCGGCGGCCGGTCTCCGCCGGGCAGCGCGACGGCGGTCAGCACCTGCTCGCGCGTGAACGGCGCACCCCGGACGGTCAGCCCGTCGGCGACGACGCGCACGTGATAGGTACCGGGCAGCGGAATGGGAACGGCGGCCTCGAACAGGCCCGGCCCGGTCTCGTCCAGGACGGTGGCGGGTGTCCCGGTCGGGCCGGTGACCTCGGCCCGTACGGCTGCCCTGTGGTCGACGGGAAGCCCGTATTCGGTCAGGGCCGCGCTCACGTGGGCGGAGCCGCCCGGTTCGATGCTGGACTGGTGCAGGGCGGCCTGCATACGGAGGTTCGACCAGGCGTAGGCGCTCACGGAGTAGCGGGCGCCGAGTGCCTCGGCGCGGGTGCGGGCCTCCTCGTCGAGGTTGCCGAGTGCGTCCTTCCACCGGCGTTTGTCGATCGTGAGGACGGCGTTCCAGGTGCCGGCCTGCGCTCCGGCGCCGATGGCCACCGGCAGGGTGTACCGGTAGTACCGCATCTGCGCTCCCTCGCCGGTCTGCACTCCGACCGCGGAGGCGGAACCGGCATCGATGAGGTCGCCGTCCGGGGTTTCCAGCACGACCTCCACGACCGGCAGGTCGTCGAGCACCACGACGGTGGCGTCGATGTCGGCCTCGGTGAGGGTGAACGGGATGCGAAGCTTGCCGCCCGGCGCGAGGTATCCGCTGGGGTCGGTGACGATGGCGGTGTTGGTGACCTTGGCGAGGATCTGGAGGAAGAACTTGCTGAGCCGGAAGTAGTCGTCGGTGCCCGGCGTGAGCTGTCCGGTGAGCAGCAGGTAGCCGCCGGTGTTGTTGGCGAGCTTTCGCAGGGCCGCGGTGCTGACCTGGGTCTCGCTGCCGAGCCCGATCGCGAAGGTGCGCTGGTCGATCGAACCGGCAACGCTGTCGATGGACGCCGGCCGGTTCTCCAGTCCGTCGGTGAAGACGATGAGCGCCTTGTCCTGGTAGTCCGTCGCCGGTACGGCGGTGAGGACGTCACGGGCCATCATGACGCCGTCGCCGATGGAGGTGGCGCCGTTGATGTTGGTGACGTGGTTGCCGATCGCGGTCAGCGCCTGGACCCGCGCCGGGTCGAAGTCACCGCCGGGACCGATCCGGGTGACCGGGAAGCCGGGGAACACCGGGTCGTTGACGGGGTAGGCATCGGTGTCGAACCGGATCAGGCCGATGCCGTTGGCCTCCTGGACGAGCTGGGCGAAGCGCCCGGCGGCCTCGCGCAGGACCTGCACCCGGGTGGCTCCGGTACCGGCGGGGTCGTCCATGCTGCCGGACTGGTCCAGCGCCAGCATCACCGCGACGGTGGGACGGGCGATCGAGTTGCCCTTCAAGGTGAACGGGAAGTCCTGTCCGTTCTCCTCGCAGTGGATGGTGACACCGTCGGTCGGCGCGACCGAGTTCGCGGCCTGGCCCTGCATGCCGAACCACACACGGACCTCGGTGTAGGGCACCAGTGTGTGCGGCACGGTTCGCGTCGGTGTGAGCACGGTGTACGGGCTGCCGGGCGCGGACGTCACGCGCAGGGTCACCGGGCCGCAGGCGAACAGCCGGAAGACCGCTGCCCGCGCGGTGGTCTCGCCGGTCGGCACGTCGTTGAACACGATCTCGTTCCCCGCGTTCATGACCTGCAGGAACCTCATCTGGGGCACGGTGTCGTAGCACGGCGGGGCGACGATCGAAGGATCCTTGTAGGTCTTCACCACCTGCTGGTTCTCCGGTGGCGCCCATGGCCTCAGTTGGAGGCTCGGAGCGGCCGCATTGCCCGCCCACGGCTCCACCGGGCCGTTGAGGCCCGGATCGCCGGTGTCCTCCTGGTACACGGTGGCCGGGTCGAGCCGGTCCGGATGCCCCGCCTGCGTCTGCCACATCGCGAACAGCCGGTCCACGTTGGAGTGCAGCAGGAACACGAACGGATCGTGGAAGGAGAAGTGCGCCTGGGTCAGGGTGCCGCCGATGTACCCGTGCGCGTCGCTGTGCGCCTGCTGGATGAGGCTGTTGAAGACCTTCCACGTCGACGCGGTGACAATGGCGTTGTCACTGACGGATGTTGTCGTACCGAGTGACGGACTGCCGCCGTTGACCTGCCGCCAGATGTGGGTGTGGCCGCCTCCCTCGGTGGATTCGAAGTCGGCCAACGGCGGCCCGGCGTCGCCACTGGCCGAGCCCATGAACGAACTGGTGAAGAGGTTCGCCCGGCCGTCGGCGGTGCTGCGCGGGTCGACGGACCAGTCCCAGTAGTGCAGGGAGAGATCCGGATCCACTTCGCGAATCAGCGCCTCGAACCGGTTGACCAACTCGCGGTGCCACGGAACGAAACCGGGCCCTGCATGGACATTCACTCCCGCCAAATGCGCGTCCTTGTGAATGTCCTCCTGCTTGTCCCAGTACGAGACGCCGTCGCCGAAGAACTTCGCCGTGTCCAATTGCAGGATCGCCGCGATCAGCCGGTCCCGTTCCGCCTGGCTCACCTTCGCGACATCGCGGCGAATCCCATCACCGAGGACCATGAGAAGCAACTCCCCTCACACGAACCGCGAGGGCGCCGGAATCCGGACTCGGGCACACAGGCCGACCCGACGCGCCCCCAACAGGTCGGCTGATTCCATCTATACATCCACCTCCAGGGGTGCGCCATTCGGGACTGCCGCCGCCGGGCCCCGCGGCCGACCGGCTCCACCGCCGCCCACGCAGAACGCTCGGCCGGGAGACCCCGGCCGAGCGTCTGGTTGAATCCGTCGCGGCCTGGACAGCCGGCCACGTGCGGTGACGACCGCCGGAAGCCGCCGCAGCGGCCCGGCCCCTCAGGGGACGCGCCTACAGCGCGGCCTCGTCCAGCGTCCGCCGCTGCTCCGCGGTCAGCGTCACGTCGAGGGCGCCGAGCGCCTCGTCGAGCTGGGCCACCTTGCTCACGCCGACCAGCGGCAGGATCCGCGCCTCGTGGTCGAGCAGCCAGCCGAGCGCCACCTGGTTGACGGTCGCACCGGTCTCCTCGGCCACCGCGCGCAGGGCGGCGAGGCGCTTCGGGGTGCCCGGGTGGTCGTAGGCGGCGCCGATCTCGACGTCGTCGCGGGTCAGGCCGCCGGAGAGGATCGGGCTGTAGACCCACAGCCGCAGGTCGCCCTCGGAGCGGACGTAGTCGAGGAGTTCGGACGTCACGTGCACATGGGCCGAGGACAGCAGCGGCACGTCGAAGCGCGGCTGCAGGTACGAGTACCGGTACTGCAGGTGCGCGTAGCGCGGACCGTCCCCGGCGAGCGCCCGGGCCCGCTCGACCCGCCACACGGCGTGGTTGCTGGCGCCGACCTCGCCGGCCTTCCCGGACGTCACCAGGTCGGCCAGCGTCTCCACGGTCTCGGCGAGCGGCACCGAGCGGTCCTCGATGTGCGTCCAGTAGACGTCGACGTGGTCCGTGCCGAGGCGCCGCAGGCTGCCCTCGATACCGGTCCGGACCGCCTTCTCGGACAGGCCCTCCGCCGCCTCCAGGCCGGCCCCGGGCACCGTGGGCCGGGCGCCGACCTTGGTGCTGATGACGACCCGGTCCCGCGCCTTGCGGCTGGCGAGCCAGCGTCCGATGACGGCCTCGCTCTCGTCCCCGGTCGCGCCGTCGAGCCAGAACGCGTAGTTGTTCGCGGTGTCCAGGACCGTTCCGCCGTTCTCGACGAAGTGGTCCAGGATCCGGAACGAGGTCTCCTCGTCGACGATCGTGCCGAAGCCCAACGTCCCCAGGACGACGGTGCGCTGAGGAACAGTCATGGGTGTGCATCCCTCCCGTTGTGGTCTGGACCATTCAAGACCCATTCGCGATCACCCGCAACAGCGTCCCGGATCACCCGGCCACGGACGCCGGCGCCCCGAGCGCCGGGGGAGCCGTCGGGGTCGGGATGCTGCTCCACCGGCCGGTGCTCGACGGCCGGATCGCCGTCCGCCTCCTCGCCCTGGGCTACACCCCCCCGCGCGCGCGAGCCGAGCGGCGACGGCGCGGGGCCGGACCGCCCCGCCTCCCGCGCGACGGCTACCAGTCCTCCGCCTCGCGCTCGAAGAAGTCGCTGAAGCAGCCCGCCTCACGCGCCCCGGACGGGGACTCACGAACCGTCACCTTACGTGCGAGGCCGCGCAGTTCGCCGGGCGTGCGGCCGGCGAGCGCGCGGAAGTCACGGTTCATGTGGGCCTGGTCGTGGTAGCCGCTCATCGCCGCCACCTCGGCGAGGGAGAGGTGGCCGGGCCGGGCCAGGTTGAGCGCGCGCTGGAAGCGGAGGACCCTGGAGAGGGTCTGCGGCGGCAGGCCGACGTGGTCCCGGAAGACGTGCTGGAGGCGGCGCTCGCCGCGCCCCGTCGCGTCGGCGAGTTCACGGGCGGTCATCCCGCCGTAGGTGTCGCGCAGCCGGTGCCAGGCCTCGACGGCGAGGCCGGAGAGCGGTGCCGCGGCCTCGAACCGCGGCCGCAGGGCGGCGTCCACGGCGGCCCAGCGGTCGGTCCAGTTCCGGGCCTCCGCCAGCTGCTCGGTCAGCCGTGCCGTCCATCCCGGCCCCAGCGCCTCGTCCGGGTGGGTGGCCGAGTTGGCGAGCAGGTGGAGCGGCAGACCGAACAGGCGGAACGCCCCGACGGCGGTGAACTCGACCTCCACCGCGTGCCCCGACCCCCGGTAGCCCGCCACCACCGGAGCCGTCTGCAGACCCGCGAGCATCGCGTGGCGCGCCCGCTGGCTGCCCAGCCCCTGCCGGATGGACAGCGGTTCGCCCCACCCCACCACCAGCGTGACCGCCAGGCTCGGCAGGGTGACCCGCGGAGGCTGGGCGCCGGCCGTCCGGAACCCGCGGCACCGGACGACGTCCCCGCGCATCCACTCCGGTGGCCGCCGCTCGACGTTCTCGCCCTGGTCCTGCTCCTCGTCCACCGGCATGTCGACCTTCGAAGCCACGGGCCCTCCCGCCATCCGCGATGCTCCCCGTCGACTCCCATGATTCACCACGACGGCTTGCCGCGGGGTTCGCTTTCGTACAAGCCCGCGCCGCCGCCGCGGCCCATCCTGGACGCGTGCCCCTCACTCGGTGTCGGCCCCGCGCGGGGGGCGGGGCCGCCACCGGGAGGGGCGGCGATCGGAGTGCTCGTCCGATCGCCGCCCCCAGGGGATCCCGCGGTGCGCGCGGTCCACGGCGCGGCCGACGCCCCGCCCGTCTCCGGTTTGACCCACTGTGCGATAGATCACGGCGACCGCCGACACCCTCCCCGCCTACGATTCGGGAACGATGCACCTGCCCCGGGCGAGGAGACGGCACCCGTGACCACCAGCACGATCGCGCGTGAGAGCTACTACCAGCGGACGGGCGAGCGCACGTTCAAGCCCACCGCGCACGCGGGTGGTGCGTGGAGCGCCGACGAGCAGCACTTCAGCCCGCTGGCCGGCCTGGTCGTGCACGCCGTCGACGAGCACCTCGCCGGGCGCCCCGGGAGTCTGGCGCTCGCGCGGATCAGCTACGACATCCTCGGCCGGATCGCCCTCGACGAGTGCGAGATCACCGTGGAGACGGTCCGCCCGGGCCGCACCATCGAACTCCTCGAAGCGACCGTGACCATCGGCGGGCGCGCCGTCGTCCGGGCCCGTGCCTGGCTGCTGGCCACCCTGGACACCGCGGCCGTCGCCGACAGCCCGCGCGAGCCGCTGCCCGCGCCCGCATCGCTCCCGGTCTGGGCCATGGACCGGGCCTGGAGCGGCGGTTACATCTCCTCCGTCGAGGTGCGCCGTGTGCCGCCCGTCCGCCGGGGCCGCGCGACGGCCTGGCTGACCTCGCACGTCGACCTCGTCGCGGGCGAGCCGAGCAGCCCGCTCGCCTCCTTCGTCGCGCTGGTGGACACCGCCAACGGCATCGCCCCGCAGCAGGACCCGGCCGAGTGGATGTTCCCCAACGTCGACCTGACGATCCACCTCCACCGCGCGCCGCGCGGCCCCTGGACCGGCCTGGACACCACCGTCACCTTCGGCCCGACCGGCCAGGGCCTCACCAGCACCGTCCTGCACGACGTGGACGGCCCGGTGGGCCAGGCCGAGCAGATCCTCACCGTCCGTCCGCAGCCCCGGTAGCGGCACCGGGAACGGCCGGCTCCCCCGTCGCGTACGCCAGCGGCGGGGCGATCGCCTGCGCGTCCGCGCCCTCGCCGACCCACAGGCCGATGAACAGCGCGGCGGTCGCCTCCAGCAGGCCCGCCCGGTCCAGCCCACCGGCGGCGACCGGCAGACAGCCCGCGTCCCGCACCAGCCCGTGCACCCGGGCCAGGGCCGCCGGGTCGTCCCCGCACACCGGGACGGCCAGCGGCCTGCCGTCGAACACCGGCGGCCGCATCCGCCACACGTCCTCGTGGCAGAGGTTGAACGCCTTGACCACCTCGGCCCCGGGGGCGGCCGCGGCGAGCCGCCGCGCGGCCGGGGGTCCGCCGTCCGTCAGCAGCCGGAAGCCGGGGCCGACCGGGTTGGAGCAGTCGACCAGCACCGTGCCGTCCAGCTCCGCCCGCAGCTCCCGCACCACCTCCTCCCCCGCCCCGAACGGCAGCGCGGCCAGCACCACCTCGCCGAACGCGGCCGCCGCCCGCAGCCCGGCGGGCTCGGCTGCGCCCCCGATCCGCCGCGCGAGCCGCTCGGCCCGGGCGGCGTCCCGCCCGCCGACCGCCACCTCGTGCCCGGCCCGCACCCAGTGGGTGGCGAGCGCGTCCGCCATGTTGCCCGTGCCCAGCACACCGATCCTCATCGCACAGCTCTCCGTTCGTCGTTCGGAACCGTCCCCACCGACGCTAGAGAAGCCATCAGGCACCATCTGGTACGTGACCACCAACGCCTTCCTCGCCGACTGCCGCGCCCGCCTTGCCTTCGACCTGCTCGCCAACACCTGGAACGCCGTTGTCCTCTGGGCCCTGCGCGACGGCCCGCTGCGCCCGGTCGAGCTGCGCGAACGGATCGGCGGCATCAGCTCCAAGGTCCTCACCGAGACCCTGCGCCGCCTCCAGTTCAACGGCCTGGTCGACCGCTGCGCCCTGCCCGGCGCCCCGCCCCGCGTCGAGTACCGGCTCACCGCCCTGGGCCGCAGCTTCCTCGCCCCGATCGACGCCGTCGGCGCCTGGGCCTTCGAGCACGGTGACGAGGTCATGGCCGCCCAGGAGCGCGCCGGCTTCCGCACCGCGGCGGCCAACGGAGATTCGACTGCGCACGGTCGTCCGGCTGCGGCAGGATGACGGGCACGAGCGAGCGGAGCGGACTGCTCGGCTTCCGTGTGGCGGCCAACGTCGCCGGGGCGCCCCTGTGGACTCGGGGAAGTGGAACGTCGGTGGTGCCGACTTCCTGTCATGAGAGGACGCGAGACGTGGACGTGTACGAGGCCGTGGACAGTCGCCGGGCCGTGCGGGCGTTCAGCGATGAGCCCGTGCCCGAGGAGGTGCTCGAACGAGTGCTGACCGCAGCGGCGCGGGCTCCGTCCAGCGGGAACCTCCAGCCGTGGCAGCTGTACGTCGTGACCGGTGAGCCCCTGGCGGAGCTCAAGCGGACCGCGACGGCCAGGGCACTGGCGGGGGACCCCGGCGACGAGCGCGAGTACCCGATGTACCCGGACCGGCCGGCCTCGCCGTACCGGGACCGCTTTGCCGCTGCCGCCGCCCAGCGGTACGAATCGCTGGGGATCGAGCGCGACGACCCTGACCGGCCCCGGAAGATCGCCACGTTGAACGCGGAGGCGTTCGGGGCGCCGACCGTCCTGTTCTGCTACCTCGACCGGACGATGGGGCCCGGGCAGTGGGCTGACGCGGGGATGTACCTGCAGACGGTCATGCTGTTGTTGAGGGCCGAGGGGCTGCACAGCTGCCCCCAGGTGATGTGGACCGTGTACCGGGAGACCGTCAGCCGGGCGGTCGGAGCCGATGACGGACTCGTGCTGTTCTGCGGCGTCTCCGTGGGGTTCGAGAAGGAGGGCGTCCCGCAACTGCGCACCGGGCGGGCGGACATCGCGGAAACGGTTCGCTTCATCGGAGTGTGACCGCTGGACGGCCGGGTCGGTGCGGCCGACGTCCCGCACCGGTGGGGGCTGCCACCGGAAGCCGGCGGACCGACTTCCGCCCCATCGGCGCGGATGGGGTCAGAGCCGCCGGGTGCGCGGTACGCCGGTCAGCATGGGGAGCGTGAACGCGCCGTCGGCGAGCTCGGCGAGCTCGGGGCGCCCGGCGAGGAAGGCGCGGATCTCGGCGCACCTGGTCGCGCGCTCCTGCTCCGGCATCACGAGCATCCCCGCGCGCGTCGCGAGGGTGTGGACGAGCGAGTCGGCGGTGCGGCGCTGCCCGTGCGGGAAGACGGACTGCTCCGGCGAGCCGAACCGGGGGGCGTCCCCGTTCTTCGGAAGGTGCAGGCCCGCCGTCCCGGCGCGCCAGTCGGCGGGGGTGTCGCGAACGCCGACGGCCTCGGGCCCGCCGACCCGGGCGAGTCCGGCGACCCAGTCGACCTCGTCGTCCAGGACGTTCCACAGGCCGGCCAGGACGCCGCCGGGGGCGAGGACGCGGGCGATCTCGGGTCCGGCGACGGCCATGTCGAACCAGTGCATCGCGTTGCCCGCGACCACGGCGTCGACGGAGGCGTCCTCCAGCGGGATCCGCTCCGCGCTGCCGGCCAGGGCCCGGACGGCGGGCAGCGAGCGCCGCAGCTCGGCCAGCATCGCCGGGTCGGGCTCGACGGCGACGACCTCGGCGCCGAGCGCCGCCAGGGTGGCGGTCAGCTTGCCGGTCCCGGCGCCCAGGTCCAGCACCCGCGGGCCCGGCGCCGCTTCGAGCGCCCACCGCACGGCGGCCTGGGCGTAGTCCGGCCGGTGCTCGGCGTAGGCGACGGCGGCGGAGCCGAAGGACGAGGTATGCCGTAACCGTTCGTCATGATCCATACGGGCACGCTACCCCCGCACCTGGCCCTCGGCTACCCGCGCGTAACCCCGCCCCGCTACTCGACCGGGCCGACCAGCGTCTCGACGGGCCAGAGCGGCCGGGTCCGCTCCTGGCGGGTGAGGACGGCCAGTTCCTCGGGCGGTTCGGCGCCGTCCCGTACGGCGGCGAGGTAGGCCCTGGCCTCCGGAAGGCCCAACCGCGGGGCGCTCCGGCGCAGATGGAGCATCGCGGCCACGGTCCCGGTGGACCGCAGCAGTTCGCGGACCTCGGCGGCGAGCGGATCGGGGCGTCGGGCTCCCTTGGTCTGGAGCAGGTAGTGGTCCTCCCACTCCTCGTCCGACCACCAGGCGTCCGGAACGTAGTGCAGACTCCCGTCGTGCCGGTCCACGAGCACGTGGCTGTTCCCGCCGACGGGCCTGCCGCTCCCGTCCCCGGCACGGGCGGCCGCGGCCGGGCCCCAGTACACGAGCCACCCGACCTCGTACTCCTCCACGGCGTGGACGGTCAGTTCGGGCACCGGCCCGTGCCACCGCTCCGCCAGCCGGTCGCCCGCCAGGTAGGACCTGACGAGCCCGACGGCGCGTTCCTTGTCGATCACGCCCCCATCGTCTCGCACGGGTCAAACCGTTAATGGCGCGGGAAGTCGGCCGGGCCGACTTCCTGCGCGCAACGCCGCTCCTCGCGGGGGCCGGCCCCGGCGGACGATTCCTCCGGGGCCGGCCGTCCCCTTGCTCGCTAGCCCACGATCACCAGCTTGCTCAACGCTTCCGCCACGCGGTCGATCGCGGTGCACACGACCTCGGGCTGGTAGGCGGTGAAGCAGAGGCGGAAGTAGCCGGGGGCGGGGCTGTGCATCGTCTCGCCCGGGAGGAGGGTGACCTCCGTGGGCTTGTTGGCGAGGTAGTTGAAGAGCCACAGCTCGTCCGTGTCCAGGTCGAGGTCCCGCGTGAACGGCAGCGGGGTGACGGGGGCGGCGCCCTCGGGCGGGCGCTTGCCCAAGTACGCCGTCAGGTCGAGCCAGAAGAACTGGGCCGGGTTGTCGCCCTCCGTGTGGACGAAGTCGATGTTCCGGGCGACCAGGCGGTCCTTCACCTTCTCGAAGCCCTCGCTCAGCAGCTCCCGGTACCGCCGCATCGCGTAGTCGGTGTACAGCTCGGCCCCGGCCCCGTTCACCGTGGCCTCCAGCAGTTCGCCGAGCACGTAGTGCTTCAGCGAGTCGACCGGGGTGAACCACGACATCGGGTGCTTCTTCTCCTCGATGCCCTTCGTCCCCAGCATCGCCCGCTGCACCGGGCCGGACTTCGACACCACGAAGCCGGTCCGGAACCCCGAGAGGCCGAAGTCCTTCGCGAACCCCCACACCACGTGGATCCGCTCGGGCGCCTCGTCGTACGCGTCCAGCGCGAACGCGCTCGTGAAGGGCACCCGGACCCCGTCGACCTGCGAATGACAGTAGATTTCGTCGGAGATGAGGTGAAGATCCGTCTCGTCGAGCGCCCAGGCGTAGATCTCGTCCAGCAGCGGCTTCCCGTAGTTGACGCCCAGCGGGTTGTGCGGGTTGGTCAGCACCAGCAGCCGGGGGAACTCGCCGAACAGCCGGTTGTACTTGAAGTACGCCTCCTTGATCCCCTCCAACGTGAGCTTGAACCGGTCCGGCCCCTCGGTGGGCAGCGGGACCGGCACGCACTTCAGCTTCGGCCGCTGCTCGAACGACCAGTTGAACCCCTGCCAGTACGGCGCCGGCAGCAGGACCGCGTCCCCCTCCTTCAACGGCGGCGGGCCGCTCTCCTCCGGCAGCAACGGCCCCTGGAGCGCGAACGCGAGGCACTCCAGCGCCGAGCCGACGCCGCCCGTGCCGAAGACGTCGCCCGGCGCGACCGGCGCCTCGAAGGCCTTGGTCAGCAGCACCGCGACCTTCTCGCGCAGCTTCGGGCTGCCGTACGGGGAGGTGTAGTGAATGTACTGCTCGGGCAGCAGGTCGATGTCGTCGAACACCATCTTCTGCATCGAGTCCTCGTAGACGAGGACGTTCTCCGCGACGGACAGGTCGATGGCCGTGTCCGAGGCGAGGTCACGGCGGTAGATGGCGAGGGCCTGCTCGAAGTCCGGGATCCGGGCGAGCAGTTCGGCGGCCTTGTTCGGTCCGGTCGAATCGGTCATGACAGGGTGGCTCACTTCCGGGATGGCTGGCGGTTCGCATGCGGATGGCTCCAGCGCACCACGCCCCCGCACCCCCCGCCAGCCTCCACGCCCATCCAGCGACGCGGACGGAAGCTCACTCGGCCCGACGCGCCCTCCCCCACACCCACGCGCCCCCGCCCACCAGCAGCGCCACGCCCAGCGCGTACACCGGGAGCCACCGCGTGGTCGTCGCCGCCAGGCAGTCGTTCACCGCCACCCGGCTCTGCTGCTCCTGCGCGAACGCCAGCGCCTCCGCGTCCTGCCCCGCCAGGTTCCCCAGCGCGGCCTGCGCGTGCAGGACCTCGTACCGGCCCGCCTGCACGCACCCCGCCCTCGTCCCCGCCATCGGGAAGAGCCACTCCCACCGCTGCAGCGCCGGCGCCAGCGCGAGCGCCACGCACAGGCCCACCACCAGCGAGTACGCCGCCAGGTGCCACCCGTACCCGGCGGCCGCCCGCACCGGCACGCGCCCGAAGGCCAGCACCACCGCGAGCAGCGTCACCCCCAGGTACGTCGAGAACCACTCCCACGAGCCCGCCGCCAGCGAGAACGCGAGCACCACCCCGAGCGCGGTGCTCAGGACACCGGCATCGGCACCCCCGGCCGCGGAACCACCACGTGCACTCACCCAGGACCTCCCGACCGTCCGCCCCGTCTCCGGAATGCTCCGGACCGTTCCGGAGCATTCCGGAGCAACCAGCCTCCCGCCCGAGTCCGCCGACGTCCCACCGGCGCCGCCGCACCCCCACCCGAACGGGCCAATCCCCCGCCGAACACGCCGATCAGGATCCGCGGCCGCTCCGTCAGGCGGTTTTGAGGGTGCCGCCGTCGATGACGTAGTCGGCGCCGTGGACGTTGGCGGCGCGGTCGGACAGGAGGAAGGTGACCAGGGCCGCCACCTCGGCCGGGTCGGTGAGGCGGCCCGAGGTGATGCCGAACTTCCCGGGCAGGCCGGCGAGCAGGTCGGCGTGGTCCACGCCGAAGGCGGCGGCGACCTTGCCGCCGAGGCGGTGCGGGTCGGTCCACTGGGGGCTGGTCGTGGGGCCCGGGGAGACGGTGTTCACCCGGACGCCGTGCGGCGCCAGTTCCTCGCTGAGCCGCTTCCCGAACAGGTTCAGCGCGGCCTTGGCCTCCGCGTAGCCGACCGGCGCGCCGGCGGGCATCCGGGCGTTGATCGAGGAGATGTTCACGATCGCGCCCCGGCGTTCCAGGATGCCCGGCAGGGCCGCCTTGGTGGTCCACATCGCGCTGAACAGGTTGAGGTCGAAGATCCCCCGCCACTGCTCGTCGTCGGTGTCCAGGAACCCGCCGAGGGTGAACGCGTCCGGGTCGCCCGCACCGACGTTGTTGACCAGGAAGTCGATCCCGCCGACCGCGGCGAGCGCCCGGTCGACGACCGACCGCGCCCCGTCGCGGGTGCTCAGGTCGACCGGCACGGCCGCCGCGGCGACCTCCGCCAGCTCGGGCGTGACGGTCCGGGCGGCGCCCACCACCCGGACGCCCTCCGCGGCCAGGGCCCGGACGATCGCGAGGCCGATGCCGCGACTCGCTCCGGTGACCAGCGCGGTCTTCCCGCTGATGCCGAGGTCCATGATCTCCCCTATCTCTTGGACGATACTTTTTGAACTTGAGGTCAAAAATAAGGGCGCAAAAAGGCCGCCACCCGGGGCGGCACGTGTCAGAGGCCCGCGAGGGCCGTGTCGATGATCCGGAGGAGGACCGGGCGGTCGAAGGTCTTGGCCATCACCCGGAGCCCCGAGACGGTCGCCTGGAGCAGCAGCGCCTGCGCCCGGGCGTCGACGCCCGGGTCGACGTCACCGGCCCGCTGCCCCTGTTCGATGCGGGCGGCGAACAGCTCGATCATCCGCTCCTCGATGCGGTGCACCGCACGGGCGGCCTCCTCGTCCCGCCCGCCGAGCTCCTCGACCGTGTTCTGGGCCAGGCATCCGCGCCGGACCGGCCCGTCCAGGTCCGCGTCCACGAGCAGCACGAAGTGCGCGCGGATGCGCTCCTTGGCGGTGCCCGGCCGGGCGAGGAACTCCTCGGTCGAGGCCGTACCGGTCCGGCCGTAGAGGTCCAGCGCCTTGCCGAACAACTCCCGCTTGGAGCCGAAGGAGTGGTACAGACTGCCCTTGGCCACTCCGGTCGCCTCGGCGAGGTCGGCGGGCGAGGTGTCGGCGTAGCCCTTGGTCCAGAACACCTCCATCGCCCGCGCGACGACCACGTCCGGCTCGAAGCTCCTCGGCCTGCCCATGCGGCCAACCGTAGAGAGTATTTGACCCACGGGTCAAATACTCTCCGCCAGCTCCCACACCGTCGTCGTCTTCAGCGCCGCGTCCTCCAGGTCCGCGATCACCGGGACGTCGTACGCCGCCAGCGCCGTGAACCGCTCGCGCGGCAGGTAGGCGCGGCCCGGGTCGCCGACGATCACCACCGCGCCGCGGGCCCGGGCGCGCTGCAGGAAGGGCAGGAAGCGGGCGGCCATCGTGCGCTCGTAGAAGACGTCCCCGGCGAGCACCACCTCCGCCGGGGCGCCGTCGCCGTCGAGCAGGTCCTCGACGGCGGCGGTCACCTCGACCCCGTTGGCGGCCGCGTTGACCTCGATGGCGGCGACGGCGTACGCGTCGATCTCGGCGGCCCGCACCGCGCGGGCCCCGCGCAGGGCCGCCGCGATGCCGACCAGGCCGGAGCCGGCCGCGAGGTCCAGCACGGTCCGTCCGCGGACCAGCTCCGGGTGGTCCAGCACGTACCGGGCGACGCCGACGCCGCCCGCCCAGGCGAACGCCCAGAACGGCGGCGGCATCCCCTCCTCGCCGCGCGCGGACTCGGTGGTCTCCCAGAGCTCGATGGCGTCCTCGGCCATGTGCAGGCGCACCTCGGGCACGAACGGCACCGGCCCGATCCGGGTCTGCGCCCGAACGAACTCCTGGTCCGACAAGATGGCCGCCCCCGAACCGACCGGGCGTGTCTCGCTCAGCATGCGCAGCAGCATAGGGCCCCCGGGCGGCCGCTCCGGACACACCGTCGCCCGGACACGGTCGCCGGTCGCCTCCTCCCTGACGCCCGATCGGCCCGGGGGCGGGGGCCGGTCAGCCGGCGGGCGTCCCGGCCGTGCGGAACCGGTTGATCGCGTCGGCGTGCTTGGCGCGCAGCTCGTGGTCGCGCACGCCCAGGCCCTCCTCCGGGGCCAGGCAGAGCACGCCGACCTTGCCCTGGTGGAGGTTGCGGTGGACGTCGAAGGCGGCCTGGCCGGTCTGCTCCAGCGGGTACACCTTGGAGACGGTGGGGTGGATCTTCCCCTTGGCCACCAGGCGGTTGGCCTCCCAGGCCTCGCG
>NZ_JBHVIV010000048.1:0-67837 GCF_042799475.1 Kitasatospora sp. NPDC057692
TCACCTATACCCCTCGTGCTAGCCCCACTGGCGGTATTCCGGCCGGGCCGCGCCGCTCCCCCCCCCCAACCCCCGGCCGCCCCCCCCCCCCCCGGCCGGGGCGCGCCGCTCCGTGAATCCCGGTCAGGCCTTCGGGCCGGTGGCCTGGACGACGTCGAAGGACCAGAGGGTGGAGCCGGTGGCGGCGGGGCGCTTCGGGGCCTCGCCCTCCGGGGCGGCCGGGCGGTGGGCGGCCTGCATCGGGCCGGAGAGCCAGGCCTGGAAGGACTCCTCGTCGCGCCAGCGGGTGTAGACCAGGTACTGGTCGGTGCCCTCGACCGGGCGCAGCAGCTCGAAGTACTCGAAGCCGTCGGAGTTCTCCACCGCGCCGGCCCGGGCGGCGAAGCGCTTCTCCAGTTCCTCCCGCTGCTCAGCGGGGACGGTCAGGACATTGATCTTGACGACGGACATGCCGTACCTCCTCGGGGTTGCTCTGAGAAGGCAGTCTGCTACACCTGACGCAATCGACGGCGCGGCGGGCGGGTCAGAAGGAGCGGCCCTCGCCGTGGTACGGGGCCTCGGGGCCGGTCCGGTCGGGGCGGTCGCGGGGATCGGCGCAGAGGGTGGAGGCCAGCCGGGTGAGCAGGTCGGCGAGGTCGTCGAACTGCTTCTCGTCCCAGTCGCCGAGGAGTTCGGCGAGCTGCGCCCGCCGGGCCGCGACCAGTTGGAGGGCCGCCGCCTCGCCCGGTTCGGTGAGGCGCAGCGGCAGGCCGCCGGTGCGGGCCGCCAGGCCGCGTCCCTCGACCTCGCGCACCGCCTCCTCCACCACCGGGAACGGGATGATCCGGCGCTCCGCCAGTTCGGAGGGCTCCACGGAGCCGTGCTGGTGCATCTGGAGCAGCAGCCAGCTGGAGGCGGGCTTGAGGTCGAGGCCGGCGCCGGCGGTGATCCGCTTGAACAGGTCGCGCCGCGCCTCCCGGGTGCTCAGCACGGACAGGGCCCGGCTGATCTCGTCCAGCGAGGTGCGCTCCACCGGGTTGACGCCGATCGACTCGCCGAGGTCGGGGGCGGTCACGGTGCTGCGCAGCTTCTGCTCCCGCAGGAACAGCGAGAGGACGAAGGCGACCGCGGCCACCGGCACCGCGTAGAGGAAGACCCGGGTGATCGACTCGGCGTAGGCGTGGTGGATCCCGTCCTGGACGGCGGCGGGCAGGGTGTCGACGACGCGCGGGTCGGCGGAGACCGCGCCGGGGTCGAAGCCGGGCGGCAGCGGGATCCCGGCCAGGGCGTCCCGCAGCCGGCTGTTGAGGCCGGAGGCGAAGACCGTGCCGAAGACCGAGACGCCGACGGAGGCGCCGATGGAGCGGAAGAAGGTGGCACCGGCGGTGGCGACGCCGAGGTCCTGGTAGCCGACCGAGTTCTGCACGATCAGCACCAGCACCTGCATCACCAGGCCCAGGCCCAGGCCGAAGACCAGGAAGTAGCAGCTCATCACGAAGGTGCTGGTGTGCTCGTCGAGCAGCGAGAGCAGCAGCAGGCCGACGACGGTGACGGCGGTGCCGGCGATCGGGAAGACCCGGTAGTGACCGGTGCGGGCCACGATCTGACCGGAGCCGATCGAGGTGACCAGCATGCCGATCACCATCGGAAGCATGTGGATGCCGGACATCGTCGGCGAGACGTTCATGACGACCTGGAGGAAGGTCGGCAGGTAGGTGAGCGCGCCGAACATCGCGAAGCCGACCACGAAGGAGATGACGGCCACCAGGCTGAACGTCCGCGAGCGGAACAGCCGCAGCGGCAGGACGGGCTCGACGGCGGTCCGTTCCACCAGGACGAAGGCCAGCAGCAGGACCAGGCCGAGCACGCCCAGTCCGACGATCTGCCAGGAGCCCCACGCCCAGGTCGTACCGCCGAGCGAGGTCACCAGCACCACGCAGGTCGCGACGGCGGCGATCAGCACCGTGCCGAGGTAGTCGATCCGGTGCCGGCGCCGGGTCTGCGCCCCGTGCAGCACGGTCGCGATCACGGCGAGGGCGACCACGCCGATCGGCAGGTTGATGTAGAACACCCAGCGCCAGCTGAGGTTGTCGACGAACAGCCCGCCGAGCAGCGGCCCCAGCACGCTGGTGACGCCGAAGACGGCGCCGAAGACGCCCTGGTACTTCCCGCGGTCCCGGGGGGCCACGAGGTCCCCGACGATGGCCTGGGAGAGCACCATCAGACCGCCGCCGCCCAGGCCCTGGACGGCGCGGAAGGCGATCAGCTCGCCCATGTTCTGGGCGACGCCGCACAGCACCGAGCCCAGCAGGAAGATCACGATGGACGCCTGGAAGAAGACCTTCCGGCCGTACATGTCGCCGAGCTTGCCCCAGAGCGGGGTGGCGGCGGTGGAGGCGAGCAGGTAGGCGGTGACCACCCAGGAGAGGTGCTCCAGGCCGCCGAGGTCGCTGACGATGGTGGGCAGGGCGGTGGAGACGATGGTCTGGTCGAGCGCGGCCAGCAGCATCGCCAGCAGCAGGGCGCCGATCGACAGCCACAGGGCGCGGCCGGTGACCGGGGTCGGCCCCGGTTCGCCCGCCGGCGCGCGGGCGGGGTCGGCGATCGGATCCGTCATGGCGTCTCCGTATCCGTAGCGGCTCGGCGGTGATCACTCCCGGCTCACCATGCTGTCAGAAATGCACCGGTTCGCGCGTTTTGAGTTGAGCCGAACGTAATCCCGTCAGGTCGTGCGACGTTCAGGTCGACACATCGACCGTTCACCGGTCCCCAACCCCCACCAACCGGCACAAGGCCCCCACCACGGGCCGGACGCCCCTGTCCCCCCTCAGGGACGTCCTGCATAATCAGGCCCGTCCCCGTCCGAGAACACGTGTCCGACCGCAGCCCGAGTTCGAGACCGCCACCGACCGAGAACCGAGGAGGGCCGGCCGATGCCGGACCAGCACTGCCCGACGTGCGGCGCCGCCCGCTCCCCCGGGTGCGGCTGCCTCGTCCCGGACGGCAGCCTCGACGAGACCGCCGTCCTGCCGCACCTGGAGGGCCCGCCGCTGGTCCGCCCGTACGTGCCGCAGGCGGTCGGCCAGGTCGCGGACGGCCCGCCGGTCGGGGTGGCCGTCCGAGCGCACGTCGAACCCCACCCCGGACCGCGCCACGACCCGCACCCGGGACCGGCGGACGACCCGTTCGGCACGACCGTGCTGCCGCCGGGCGCGCCGCCCGCCGTCCCCCCGCTGGGCCCGGACGCCGACGCCTACGCGACCACCGTGCTGCCGCCCGTCTCCTCCGCCCCGCCGTTCCAGCCCCCGCAGCCGCCCGCGCCCACCGGGAACGCGCCGGAGGACGGACCCGTGGAGGGGCCCGAGGACGAGCTCGGTGTGTTCCCCTTCGCCCACGCCGCCCCCGCCGCCGCTCCCGGCAGCGGCCGGGCCGCCCGGCGCGCGGCGGAGCAGCCGGACACCGGCGGCCCGCTCGCCCGCCGCAAGGGTCTGCTGATCGCGGCCGGCGCCGGCCTGCTGGCCCTCACCGTGGGCCTCGCCTACGCGCTCACCCCCTCCGCCGGGTCGGACGACCGGGCCGTGCCCGCACCGACCGCCACCCTCGGCCTCACGCCGGTGGACCCGACCGTCCCGGCCCCGCCGAGCCCGAGCGCGCCACCGCCCGCCTCGGACACCCCCAGCGCGACGCCGACGCCGACCCGGACGAGCGCCAAGCCCTCCCCGGCCCGGACGACGGCCGCCAGCCCTCCCCCGGCGGCGCCCGCGACCACGGTCGCGGCCGCTCCCCCGGCACCGGTCCCGATCCCGGTCCCCGACCCGGCGACCACGCCCCCGCCGTCGGCCCCCACGCCGACGCCCCCGGCACCGACCACGCCCCCCGCCCCGAGTGCCACTCCGACCCCGACCCCTACGGTGCGCGTCCTGGAGTACGGCATGGAGGGACCCGACGTCCAGGCGCTCCAACGCAAGCTCAGTGTCGTCATCTGCTGGGAGAAGGTGCCCCCGACCGGCAGGTACGACGACCGCACCAGGCTGATCGTCACGTACTTCCAGGACATCTACAGCGTCCGGGGTGACGCCCGGGGGGTCTACGGCCCGATCACCCGCGCCGCCCTGGAGCCGCGCAACAGCTGCTGAACGGGTGAACGGGTGTCGGGCCGCCCGCCGGGTCAGCCCTTGATCGCCTGGAAGATGCTGAACGCGGCCATCAGCACCATCACGCTCGCCGCGACCCGGATGATCATCTTCATCGGCACGTGCTTCAGCAGCTTCTGCCCGCCCAGGATCGCGATCCCCGCGACGGCGCACAGCGCCAGCCAGGCGCCCAGGCCCACGGCGAGCGGGTCGGCGTACTTGGCGGCCAGGTTGGCGGTCATGATCTGGGTCAGGTCGCCGAACTCGGCGATCGCCACGACCACGAAGCTGGCCCCGGCGACCTTCCAGAAGCTGTTGGCGGACGGCTCCTTGGCGGCGTGGCCGTCCTCGTCGTCGCCCCCGCCGTGGAACAGCAGCATCGCCGCGCCGGCCAGGAACAGCACGCCGGTGACGCCCTCCACCCAGCGGTGCGGCAGCAGCGAGAGCAGGTGCCCGGCGACCAGCGCGATGCCCACCTGGAGGGCGAAGGCGGCGGCGATGCCGGCGAAGACGTAGCTCGCCCGGTACTTGGCGCCGAGCATCAGGCTGGCCAGGGCGGTCTTGTCCGGCAGTTCGGACAGGAAAATGATGCCGAACGTGATCGCGGCGACGGTCAGACTCATCGGGGGTGGTGTCCCTCGGGTTCGGGCCGCCGGACCGCAGCAGCTCCGTCAGGGGTCGCTCCGGCCCGACAGCACTGGTTGGCAATCCACGGGACGCGCACGACGCGCTCCCGCACACACAGCACTGCGGCCGAAGGTCTCGCCGGCACCGGTCGCGGAACCGCGGTGCCCCGGGCGCCGGGCCCCGAGGGGCCAGTGTGTCGACGGTCCGGTGGAGGGCTACTCCCCTTCAACGCGCACCAGCCTACCCGATCGGGCCTCCCGGCCGCCCGGTGCGCACCAGGCCCCGGCCGACCAGCTCCAGCACCACCACGACCGCCACCGACTCCACCGCCAGCAGCCCGACCAGCACGAACAGCTGCACCGCGCCCGCCCGGACCGGCGAGGCGCCGCCGAGCAGCATGCCGACGAAGGCGCCCGGCAGGGTGACCAGGCCCACCGTCCGGGTCTGGTCGAGCGCCGGGACGAGTGAGGTCGCGGCGGCGGTGCGGCAGATCTCCATCCGGGCGTCCCGGTCCTCGAAGCCGAGCGCCAGCGCCGCCTCGACCTCGCCGTGCCGCTGGCGCAGCTCGTCCAGGGCGCGCCGCCCGGACAGCGAGGTGGCGGTGAGCCCGCCGCCGATCAGGATGCCGGCGACCGGGATGACCGACAGGCCCTTCGGCGGCAGCAGTCCGCTGCCGAGCAGCAGCACCAGCACCGGCAGCACCCCGGCCCCGATCGGCGCGGCCGCCCACAGCCACCCGCGCCCGGGGGCCGGCACCATCCGCCGCCCGGCCGTCCGCACCGCGACCGTGAACATCAGCAGCACGAAGAGCGCCGACCACCAGCGCGAGCCGACCACCCAGGTGATCACCAGCGCGACGGCGGCGAGCTGCACCACCGCGCGCAGCCCGGCCCGCAGGACGGCGCGCCCCTGGCCGAGCCGCCCCCAGCCGGCGACCGCGACGGCGGCCAGCAGCAGGAGGGCGGTGACCGCGCCCAGCCCCGGGGTGACCGGCAGCAGTTGCCCCGCGTCGGCGAGCGGCGCGGCGGCCCACCCGCCGGACACCGGTCAGATCCAGCTGGTGAACCACATCCGGTCCTGCCAGGACGTCATCGGGATCACCTCCGCCGTGTACAGCGGGTAGAAGAAGGCGAAGCAGGCCACGATCGCCAGCACGATCACCCCGGCGCCGACCGCGCCGATCCGGCGCCGCTCGGGCGGGCAGCCCGCCGGGCCGAGCATCGCCCCCAGCATCTGCGCCACGGCCAGGCAGAGGAAGGGGACCAGCACCACCATGTAGAAGGAGAAGACCGTCCGCTCCTGGTACTGGAACCAGGGCAGGTAGACGCCGGCGACGCCGCACAGCACCGCGCCGGAGCGCCAGTCCCGGCGGAAGAACCAGCGCCAGAGCAGGTAGACCAGCGCGAAGCAGGCGGTCCACCAGAGCAGCGGGGTGCCGAGGCCGAGGATCTGCGCCGCGCAGCCGCCGGAGTCGGTGCAGCCGCGCTGGCCGGCCGGCACCTGCTCCCAGTACATGGAGACCGGCCGGCCCTGGACCAGCCAGCTGAAGGGGTTGGACTGGTAGGTGTGCGGGCTGCTCAGACCGGTGTTGAAGTCGTACATCTGGGCGTGGTAGTGCCAGAGGCTGCGCAGCGGCGCGGGCACCCAGCTCATCGACACCTGCGGCAGTCCGATGCCGAGGACGCTGTCCGGGGAGAGGCCGGCCCGGTCGTCGGCCCAGTGGCGGTCGAAGCCGCCGCCGGTGGAGAGCCAGCCGGCCCAGCCGCCGACGTAGACGACGAAGGCTGAGCCGACCATGGCGAGGAAGGCGGGCAGCGCGTCGAGCCGGAGCATCGAGCGCCAGGGGCGGCGGGCGCCGGCCCAGCGGCGGCCGGAGTGGTCCCACAGCACGGTGAGCAGGCCGAAGGCGGCGAGCACCATGACGCCGTTCCACTTGACCCCGGTGGCGGCGCCCAGGCAGAGCCCGGCGGTGATCCGCCAGGGCCGCCACCCGAGCCGGACGGTGTCGCCGCCGTTGTCGGGCAGCACGGCGGCGAGCCGGGCGCGGGTGCGGTCGCGGTCGATCAGCAGCGCGCCGAAGGCGGCCAGGACGAAGAACATCTGGACGCCGTCGAGCAGGCCGATCCGGCTCATCACCAGCTGGAGGCCGTCGACGGCCATCAGCAGGGCGGCGGTGCAGCCGATCAGGGTGGAGCCGAAGAGCCGGCGGCCGATCCGGGCGAGCATCAGCACGGTGACGGTGCCGAGCAGCGCGGTCATGAACCGCCAGCCGAAGGGGTGCAGGCCGAAGCCCCACTCGCCGAGCGAGATCACCCACTTGCCGAGCGGCGGGTGGGCGATGAACTCGGGCGCGGAGGTGAGCGGGATCTGCTGCGGGACGGCCAGGACCTGCTCGTTCGCGTGCTCCGGCCAGGTACCCTCGTAGCCCTGCCGGAGCAGGGACCAGGCGTCCTTGGGGTAGTAGGTCTCGTCGAAGACGAAGGCGTTGGGGTAGCCGAGGTTCCAGAACCGCAGCAGCCCGGCGAAGAGCGCCACGGCGATCGGTCCGAGCCAGTCCGAGCGGTCCGCCGCCCGGCGCAGCAGCCCCCGCCGCCGCTCCGGTGCCGGGTCGGCCGGGGCCGCTGCCGCCGGGGGGTGGGTGAGCGCCGCTTGGGTCATGGTGTCGGTAGCCTCGCCGGTTCGCCTGTCTCGCCTGTGCCGGCCGCCGTGCGTTCCGCCGGTGGCCGCGGTCGGCCCGCACCGGCCGGAGGGCGGCCTGGACCGGCCCGGACGACCGCGGCCGGACGGCCGACAGCCACCGACACTATGTGCCGGTGGGCGCGAAACCAAGCGCGACGGGCGCCGGACAGGTGACCTGTCCGACGCCCGTCGGGGCACGTCCGCCCGGGGATCAGGCGGCCGCCCGGAGCTCGCGGACCGCCGGGACCGGCGTGCGGACCGGGGCCGCGGGGGCCTGCTCGCCCCCGGCGGAGCCGGCCGGCGCGTTGTCCTGGGCCGCGGTGAGGTACGGCCGCAGGCGCAGGGCCAGGACGACGATCAGCACGGTGGAGCCGGCCATCGCCGCCAGGTAGAGCGGCCAGGTGCCGGAGCCGACCATCAGGACGCCCACGGCCGGGCCGACGGCGATCGCGACCTGCTTCACCAGGGCGTACCCGGAGTTGTAGGTGCCGAGCAGCCGGGCCGGGGCGAGGTCGGCGACGATCGGGCCCATGGTCGGGGCGAGCAGCGACTCGCCGACCCCGAACAGGGCGTAGATCGAGACGACCGCGACCGTGGCGGCCAGCGCCTCGGTCCGGATCAGGCCGGCCACCAGGGCCATCGCCCAGGCGCCGAGCCAGACCACGCCGGCGGCGGCCATCGCGGTGGTGCGCCGGCGGCGGGCGGTGATCCGCACCATGAACATCTGCAGCACCACGATGGTCAGCGCGTTGGCGCCGATGGCGATGCCCAGGGTGGACGGGGCGGTGCCGACGGTGTCGGTGGCGAAGGCCGCGACGCCGGACTCGAACTGGCCGTAGCAGGTGAAGAAGATCAGGCCGGCGAGCACGCTGAGCCGGACCATGGCCTTGTCGGCGAGCAGCGCGCGCAGGCCCTGCGGCCCGTCGTTCCGCTCCTGGACGAGCAGCGGCGCGGCGTTCGGGATCCGGGCGGTGCCGGTCACCAGGGCCAGGCCGAGGAAGGTCGCGGCCTCGATGGTGAACAGCCGGGTCAGGCTGGCCGGGTCGGCGACGTCCACGATCTGCCCGCCGACCAGCGCGCCGATGCCCATGCCCAGGTTGATCAGGGTGAACTGCAGCGCGAAGGCGTGCGAGCGGGTCGCCGCGGTGGAGCAGCGCACGATCATCGTGGCGAGCGCCGGCTGGCAGGTGGTGACGCCCGCGCCGAACAGGAACGAGGAGACCAGCAGCGCCGGGGTGCCGGTGGCGTGCCCGAAGGCGAACGCGCCGGTGGCGGCCAGCGCGGCGCCGGCCAGCAGCACCGGGCGCGGCCCGTACCGGTCGATGCCGCGGCCGGTGAACGGCAGGACGGCGAGCGCGGCCAGCGCGAAGACGGTGAACACCATCCCCGCGGCCAGCGAACCCAGCCCCCGCACCTGGTCCACGTACACGAACATGTACGGCATCGTGAACCCGCTGCCGAACGCGCTGAGCGCGTTGCCGATCTGGACGCGGCGCAGCGGGCCGCCCGCCCCGCGTCGCTGCTGCCTCTGCTGCTTCACCGTGCCGATCACCGTGCACACCCCTTCACTGCGGTCGGAGCCGTCAGGGCTCCGTCAGTTTTCGTTGCGTACTCTTAAGGGAAGAAGACTTAAGAGCTAAAGTTTGACTCTAAAGTCTTAGCACCAGAAGAGTGCCGAGTCAAAGGCTTAAGGAGTGCACTTCACATGGGACACTGGTCCGCATGACTGCAGAGAAGCCCGCGCCGGCCACCCCCCGCGAACCGGGCATCGCCGAGCAGGTGGCGCTCTACCAGCGGGAGTTCCCCACCGTCGACCCGCAGGTGGAGACCATCGTGCAGACGCTCTCCCGGGTCGCCCGGCGGATGACCGTCGCCTACGACCGGCAGCTCACTGTGCTCGGAATCACCTCCGCCGAGTGGGAGGTGCTCAAGGCCCTGGTGGTCGCCGGCAGCCCGTACCGGCTCGGGCCCGGCGAGCTGGCCAAGCGGCTCGGGCTCACCCCCGCCGCGATGACCCACCGGATCGACCGGATGGTCACCGAGGGGCTGGTCACCCGGGAGCGGGACGAGGCCAACCGGGTCCGGGTGATCATCGAGCTGACCGAGCTCGGCCGGGACAAGTGGCTGGAGTCGATGCGGATGGCCGCGGTCTTCGAGGAGGAGCTGCTCCAGGACCTCGTCGGCGAGGACCGCACCGTGCTCTCCGGGATGCTGGCCCGGATGCTGCGCCGGATCGAGGAGAGCCAGCCGGACGCCCTGGGGCGCACCGCCGACCTGGCCTGAGCGGCCCGCGGGCAGACAGAAGTCCGGCCCGCCGGGGGACTCCCCCGGCGGGCCGGACTCCTTGGTGCGAGGTGCGAGGTGCGAGGGTCCGTCAGGCCCTCATCCGATCAGTGGTGGGTCGGGGTCAGCAGGGACCGTTGTCGGTCCAGACGCCCCACTGGCCGCTGAGCGACGGGTCGTCGCCCTTGGTCCACCACTTGTTGGTGTAGTAGTGACCCTTCCAGGAGACCTTGGTCGAGGTCGCGTAGGTGGCGGCCGCGTCCCAGCTCGGGGCGCCCGCGCAGCCGGCCGGGGTGGTCGGCGGCGTGGTCGGCGGGGTCGTGGGCGGGGTGGTCGGCGGCGTGGTCGGCGGAGTCGTGGGCGGGGTGGTCGGCGGCGTGGTGGTCGGCGGGGCCGGGCAGGCCGCGGCCGAGCCGTTGGTCGCCTCGACCATCTTGTCGAACAGCGCCGTCTTGGTGCCCAGGTCGTACAGCGAGAAGGCGAAGGAGCCGCCGAGGCCGTTGCAGTGCGCGTAGTCCAGCTTGGCCTGGATCGAGCGGGCGTCCTCACCGGACCAGAAGACGTTGCCGTCGTAGAAGTACGTCGCCTTGGCCGCGTCGTCCCAGTAGGTCTTCGACGGGTTGTCGACGAAGCCCGCGAGCTCCTTGTACATCTGGATGCCGGCGACGCTGCCCGAGAGCGGGGCGCCCGGAGCCGGGGCGGTGGCGGACTGGAACAGGCCGTTCTTGCCGTTGTTCGGCACGCCGGTCCAGCCGCGGTAGTAGAACGGCACACCCACGTTGATCTTGTTGGCGGGGAAGCCGCCCGCGATGCCGTACTGCGGGTCACCGGCGGTGTAGGCCTTGATGGCCGCGTCGATGTTGTACTTGCCGTTGCCGCCCGGGACCGGGGTCATCGGGTCGTTGGGGCCGGAGTAGATCGGGGCCTGGTGGTTCGTCGGGCCCTTGGCCTCCCAACCACCGTGCATGTCGTAGGTCATGACGTCCAGGAACGTCAGGTACTGACCGATCTTGTCGGTCTCGACGTTCTTGATCTTGTCCTGACCGGCGCCCACCGCGGCCGCGGTGTAGTACTGCTTGCCGTCGGCCTTGCCCTGCGCGTCGAGCTGCTCGCGCAGCTCCTTCAGCAGCAGGGTGAAGTTCTGCTTGTCGTTCGGGCTCGCCTGGTTGCCGAGGTGGCCGCCGCCGCCCGGGTACTCCCAGTCGATGTCGACGCCGTCGAAGATGCCGGCCGCCGTGCCCGGGCCGCCGTAGCCGGCCTCGACCGGCAGGTTGCCCTTGATGAACATGTCGATGCAGGACGAGACCAGCTTCTTGCGGGAGGCGTCCGTGGCCGCCGCCGACGAGAAGTACTTGGAGTAGGTCCAGCCACCGAGCGAGATCAGGATCTTGAGCTTCGGGTTCTTCGCCTTCAGCTTCTTCAGCTGGTTGAAGTTGCCCGCGATCGGCTGGTTCCAGACGTCGCCGACGCCGTCGACCGAGATGTCCGGGCCGAAGCTCTTCTGGTAGTCCGCGAACGCGTCCGCCGCACCGTCACCCGCGTTGGGGTTGTTCTCGTCCTGGCTCGCGGCCTTGGTGGCCTGGAAACAGGTGCCGTTGGTGGGGTGGATGTTGGCGAACGAGTAGATCATGTAATCCAGCTTCCCGGCGACGCCGGTGTCCTGGATCGTCTTCGGGTAGTACGCGTTCGAGTAGATCGACCACTGGTCGAAGTAGGCGACCTTGATGCCACCGCTGGTGGCGGGCGCGCCGGTGGTGTTGCCGACCGCGGCGTTGGCGGTGGCGCCGCCGCTGAGCGCGAGGGCCGTGCCGAGCAGCAGGGAGGCCGTGGTACCGGCGGCGATCGCGGTCAGGCTCTTGGACCGCTTGCGACGGCCGCCCTCCTGAACCGGGGCCCCGGCCCTTTCGATGCGTGAACGGAGCATGGGTGCGTGACTCCTGGGTGTGGGGGATTCCGACCTGTCCCGGGGCGCAGGTACGGGGTGGGGCCGTACGACCGGGACATGACAGAACGGGATGGGGGAATCGAGCGGAACATGCCTTGACGGACGCCGGGATATGCCGAACCGGCGTCAGCGGCGAACCACTGACGCCGGCTCAGGGGCTCCCTGCACCTGGGGACTAAAATGGACTAGACCAACTACCCCGTCAAGGGGTGCCGTTGCGGCTTGAGCCGCCGTTAAGGTTCCCCGGAAACCCGCGGGCCCCCGCTGACCTGCGGGTCAGCGGGGGCGCACGGGTGCTTCGACCGGCCCTGCGCGGGGCCGGCGGCGCTCAGTAGCGGACGGCGTTGGCGACGACGGCCTTCACCGAGCCCGAGAGGTCTCGGTTGCTCTGCGCCTTGGCCTCGGTGCTCTGACCCGCCGCCAGATCCGGCACGGTCACGGCCGTCACGTCCAGCACGTTGCCGCTGTCGTCGGTGAAGTTGACCTGGATCACGTACCGGCCGGCCTGCTGCCCGTGGTTGGTGACGGTCAGCGTCGCCTCGGCCTTGTCGTTGACGATGGACACGGATCCGACCGCGATGTCCCCCTTCGCGTCCAGCCCGCCCTTGATCCCGGCGATCGCCGAGGAGGCCTTCGCCTCCGCCGAGGCGACCGCGGAGGCCGCCGCCGAGGAGAGCCCGGTCGCCGCCGTGCCCAGGGCCGCGCTCGCCGCCGAGGCCGCGGCGGAGGCGGCGCCGGCGATCGCCGAGCCCGCCTGTGCGGCGGCGGAGGAGGCCGCGCTGCCGGTCGCGCCCCCGTCGCCGTCGGAGGAGCAGCCCGCCAGCGCGGCCCCACCGAGCAGAGCGGCGCCCAGGGCGGCGGCCAGCGCCCGGCGCGGGCGGCGGACGGCGGGGGCGTGCGGGTCCGCGGCGGTCGGCCGGGGCGGGGCCGCGGGGCTGCGGGTCGACTGGCGGTCCATCGGGATCCTCGATTCTTCGCCGGTGGCGTCTGGCCGGCGCCGGGTAGCCCGGCGTGCCTCCCCGCCCACGTTCCGGGGCCCGGCCCCGGCCCGCCAACAGGGCTGGGGCGTTCGGGTGAGCCCGGGCCGCGAGGGGCCGCCGGGGGCCGCGCGGGTCCGGCGGGACGGGCTCAGGAGAGCCCCGCGCCGTCCTGCGTCTCCGCCTCCACCGCCGCGCGCTCCTCCGCCAGCCGGACGGCGTGCCGGCGGCGGGCCACCACCCCGTACGCCGAGGCCGCGCTCGCCGCGAAGGCCAGCAGGCCGGTCCACGGCTGGTTGAAGGCGTGCCCGGTCAGGTGGTCCAGCGAGTACCGGCCCGGTCCGGCCAGGCCCAGCGCCAGGCCGGTCGCGCCGAGGAACGCCGGGTACTCGTAGCCGCCGGACATCGCGAAGAAGCCCGCCGGGGCGTGCACCGCGACCGCGCCCGCCATCGTCCCGGCCACCACCGCGCCGGCCGCCGGCGTGGCCAGCCCGGCCACCAGCATCGCGCCGCCGCCCGCCTCGCCGAGGCCCGCGGCCAGCGCGCTCTGGCGCGGCGGGTGGAAGCCCATCGCCTCCATCGCCTTGGTGGTGCCTTCCAGGCCGCCACCGCCGAACCAGCCGAACAGCTTCTGGGTGCCGTGGGCGATCAGCACCCCGCCCACGGCGCCTCGCAGGGCCAGCAGGCCCAGGTCGATACGGTTCAGAGCCATGTCCTCGTCCCCTTCGGGAGCCCTCCGCCGCGCGGAGGGAAGGTCCGGCTTCCATGGCAGCCGAAACCGCCCGCGGACTCGACCCGGGGCACCCGTTCGGGCGAACCGCGGTACGAACGGGAATAATTCGGACAGGCGTGGCGGCCGGGCGGCGATGATCGCCGCGGCCATGCTTGGCGCATGTTCGTCTTCGACCTGAGCAGCGCCTTCATCGCCTTCTTCGCCGTGGTCGGCCCGCCGAAGGTGCTGCTGTCCTTCGCCCGGCTGGCCTCCACCCGCAGCGCCGGGGAGCTGCGGCGGCTGGCGGCGTGGAGCACGCTCATCTCGGCCGTGATCGGGGTGGTCCTCGCCTTCAGCGCCGACTTCGTCACCTCGCTGTTCCACATCAGCGACCAGTCGCTGCAGCTCGCCGGCGGGCTGATCTTCTTCGTCTACGCGGTCGCGCTGGTCTTCGGCGTCCACCTCGGCGCCGGCGCCGACGAGGCGGACGAGCACCTGGCCGGCCCGCTGGTGGACGGCATCCGCGAGCTGATGCTGCCGTACCTGGCCAGCCCGCTCGCCGTCACCGCGGTCCTGGTCGGTTCGCTCGCCAAGGACGACTGGGGCTGGCACGCCACGGTGGCCGGCGCGTACGTCGCCGTGGTGGTGATCAACTTCATCTGCGTCGCCGCGCTCGCCCCGCTGATGCTGCGCACCCACCGGACCTCGCTGGAGGTGGTGGCCCGGCTGCTCGGCCTGCTGCTCGCGGCGGTCGGCGCCGAGCTGTTCCTCGAAGGACTGGCCGGGCTCGGCGTGCACCTGCCCGAGGAGCACTGAGCCGCGCGTCGAGCCGCGTTCCGGCGCGGCCGGCGACGGCGGGGCGGGCGACGGCGCGCCGGGTCAGCTCGCCGCGGCCAGCCGGACCAGCGCCTCCCCGATCCGGTCGCGCACCAGCGGGTCGGCGACCAGCCCGTCCGCGCCGACGTCCCCGCGCGCCAGCGGCACCCGGACGCAGGCCGCCTCGACGACGGCCGCCCCCGTGTAGCGCAGCACCGTGCCCAGCGCCTCCTCGGCGCCCAGGCCGCGGCCGGTCCCGGCGGCGTTGATCCAGGCGGCCGGCTTGTCCGCGATCTCGACGCCGCCCACCGTCCAGTCCAGCAGGTTCTTGAAGGACCCGGGCAGGGTTCCGGCGTACTCGGGCGTACAGATCAGCAGGGCGTCGGCGGCCTCGACCGCCGCCCGCAGCGCGGCGACCGGCTCCGGCAGCGGATCGGTGTCGAGGTCCGGGTTGAAGTGCGGCAGCCCCGCCAGCCCGGTGAAGTAGGTGGTCGCGAGGCCCTCGGTGGCCAGTGCCACGGCGGCGGCGGTGCGCAGCACGGTCTCGTTGACGGACCCGGCGCGCAGGCTGCCCGGGAGCAGCAGGATGTGACGGTCGTTCGGCATGGGGAGGAACCTATCGGCCGGCTCAGGGCACGACCACAGGCCGCCAGGGAACGGGGCTGGAGAGGATCATCGAACTGGCCGGCTGTCCGTAGCCGCCGAGGCGGTCGATGAGGGCCTCGAAATCGGCCATCGCCGGAACGGCGACCAGCAGCGCGCAGCAGGCCCCGCCGGTGACCCGGTGCAGCTGGAGCACCTCGGGCCAGCCGGCCACCTCCGGGTCGCGCAGCACGCAGCGCGGGCCGTAGCACTGGAGCTGCACCAGCGCGGTGATGGGCAGGCCGGAGCGGGTGAGGTCGACGTGGGCGTGGTAGCCGGTGATCACCCCGTCGGCCTCCAGGCGGCGGACCCGTTCGGCCACGGCGGGTGCGGAGAGGCTCACCCGGCGGGAGAGTTCGTTGTAGGAGAGCCGCGCGTCGGCCTGCAGTTCGGCCAGCAGTCTGCGGTCGACGGCGTCCACGGAGGCTCCTGAGGGTGTGGTCCGGTTGGCTGGATCCCGCTGCTTTGCGATCGTGAAGAGGATCGGGAAAACACCTCTCGTACGACAGGCGCGGCCGCGGTTGCCGTGCCCGCCGCCCATTCAAATGCGCGGCGGGCCGCCGCACAATGGGGCCCCGGTACTCGCCGACGACTTCTGGAGGGATCGGGCATGGGGCACGACACGGTGGAGAGGCCCAACCTGTCGTTCGGACGGACCGACGAGCCGGAGCGGGGCACCCCGTACGCGCGCTACGTCCGGCTGGACGAGCTGCACAGCCTGCAGCACCCGCTCAGCGAGCAGCCCGCCGAGCTGTCGTTCATCGTCACCACCCAGGTGATGGAGCTGCTGTTCGGTCTGCTGCGGCACGAGTGGACCCTGGCCCAGCAGGCCCTGCGCGCGGACGACCTGCCGGGTGCGCTGGCCGCGCTGCGCCGGGGCACCCACGTCCAGGACGTGCTGGTGGAGTCCTGGGACCTGCTGGCCACGCTCACCCCGCGGGAGTTCAACGCCTTCCGCCCGCTGTTCGGCGAGGCCTCGGGCTTCCAGTCCTCGGCCTTCCTGCACCTGGAGTTCCTGCTCGGCAACAAGAACGCCGCGCTGCTGAACATGTACCGGGACAGCCCGCGGACCCACGCCGAGCTGGACGCCGCGCTGCGCTCCCCCAGCCTGTACGACGACGCGCTCGCGCTGCTCGCCCGCCGCGGCCTGGCCGTGCCGGACACCGTCTCCGCCCAGCGGCACCAGGCCGACGAGGCGGTCGCGGCCGCCTGGCGGCGGGTCTACACCGAGGCGGAGCACGCCGGGCTGCTGCCGCTGGCCGAGGCGCTGCTGGACGTCGCCGAGCGGGTGACCCGCTGGCGCCAGCGCCACCTGGCGGCGGTCAAGCGGGCGATGGGCGGCAAGCCGGGCTCCGGCGGCTCCAGCGGCCTGACCTGGCTGCGCCGCTCCGCCGAGCAGGACGTCTTCCCCGAGCTGTGGGCGATCCGGGACGGGCTGTGACGCCGCCGCGTCCGGCGGGCATGAACAGGCAGTGGGCAGGAAGCGGTCGGCAGGAGCAGGCCGCGGGCACGGGCGACACGATGGAGGGGCAGGGCATGATCACGCGCGAGGAGTGCGCGGCGCTGGACGCCGCCGACCCGCTGGCGGCGTTCCGCGAGGAGTTCGCCCTGCCGCCGGGGGTGATCTACCTGGACGGCAACTCGCTCGGCGCGCTGCCGGTCCGCACCTCCGAGCGGGTGCGGACGGTGGTCGAGCAGGAGTGGGGCCGGGAGCTGATCCGCAGCTGGAACGACGCGGGCTGGTTCGAGCAGCCGTACCGGCTGGGTCGGCGGATCGCCCCGCTGGTCGGGGCCGCCCCGCAGGAGGTGGTGGTCTGCGACACCACCTCGGTGAACCTGTTCAAGGTGCTGGCGGCGGCGCTGCGGCTGCGGCCCGGCCGCTCCGCCGTGCTGGGCGACCGTGCCGCCTTCCCGACCGACCTCTACATCGCCGAGGGCGTGACCGGGCTGGTCCCGGGCACCCGCAGCGTGCTGATCGACCCGGCCGAGCTGGACGCCCACCTGGACGGGGACGTCGCCGCGGTCGTCCTCTCGCACGTCGACTACCGGACCGGCGAACTGCTGGACATGCCCGGGATCACCGCCCGGGTGCGGGCCGCCGGGGCCCTGATGATCTGGGACGTCTGCCACTCGGTGGGCGCGCTGCCGGTCGAACTCGCCGCGAGCGGAGCCGACTTCGCGGTCGGCTGCACCTACAAGTACCTGAACGGCGGGCCCGGCTCGCCGGCCTTCCTGTACGTCGCCGAGCGGCATCTGGCGGCCGGGGCGCCGCAGCCGCTGAGCGGCTGGTTCGGGCACGCCCGGCCGTTCGCCTTCGAGCCCGGCTACGCGCCGAAGGAGGGCGTCGGCCGCTTCCTCACCAGCTCGCCCTCGCTGCTCGGCCAGGCCGCGCTGGAGGCCTCGCTGGACGTCTGGGAGCGGGCCGACCGGGCCGCGGTCCGGGCCAAGAGCCTGGCGCTGACCGATCTGTTCATCGGACTGGTGGAGGGCCTGGACGGCATCGAGGTGGTGACCCCGCGCGAGCACGCCCGGCGCGGCAGCCAGGTGGCGCTGCGGCACTCCGACGGCTACCCGGTGGTGCAGGCGCTGATCGCCCGCGGGGTGATCGGGGACTTCCGGGCGCCGGACCTCATGCGCTTCGGCTTCACCCCGCTGTACCTCTCGCACACCGAGGTGTGGGACGCGGCCCGGCACCTGGCGCAGGTGCTGGAGAGCGGCGAGTGGAAGGACGAGCGCTTCTCCCGCCGCGGCGAGGTGACCTGAGGCGGGGCCTCGCGGTCCCGCCCCCGGGCGCGCCGGGGCGGGACCGCCGGCGTCACGGAGCCGTGAGCTCCTCGATCAGCCTGCCGTACACGGCGAACGCCGGCTTGGGCGTGTAGTCGTCCCGGAGCAGGCCGAAGCGGTGGAACGGGCCCGGGCCCGCGCTGTCCGCGTCGCGCAGCCCGAAGTGGCCGTAGCCGGTGAGGTTCAGCTCGCCGGCGAGGCCCGCGATCGTCCGGACCACCTCCTCGACCACCTCGGCCTGCCGCCGCTCCGACCGGTCGGGGCCGGTGGGCCAGCCGTGCTCGCAGATCCGGACCGGCACCGCCGGACCGATCCCGGCCCGGGTGACGACCTCCCGCCGGAAGCCGGTGAGCACCGCCGCGACCGCCGCGCCGAGCCGCGCGGCCGGGACGGGGCGGAAGACGTCGGGGAAGAAGTCCAGGCCGACGTAGTCGAGCGCGCGGTGGAACCGCTCGTCGGCGAGCCCGCCGAGGGCGGGCCAGAACGGGTCGGCCGGGTCCGGGCTGAACGCCGCGTTGAACCCCACGGCGAGGTCGAGGCCGAGCGCCAGCGCCTCCTCCTTGGCCGCGACCACCCCCTCGACCAGGGCCCGCCGGACGTTCGGCACGGAGCCGTCGAGCACCGGGCAGTCGGCGTTCGGCTCCTCGCAGATCTGCAGCGTGCCGATCCGCCGTCCTTCGGCGCGCACCGTCCGCCGGACGAAGTCCGTCCAGCCGTCCAGCCGCCCGGCCGGCTCCCGGAACTGGAGGACCAGGTCGAGCCGGCGCCCCTCCCGGGCGTACCGCTCCGGGGCGGCCGGGGTCGGCGGGGTGGCCGGCCCCTCGGGGAACGAGCGGTAGGCGCGGACCAGCAGGGTGGGCGCCGCGCCCTGGAGCGCGCGCAGGGCGGCGGTGATCCGCTCCGGGTCGTCGGGGCGGACGGGGGTGATCACGCGGCTCTCGTCTCCGAGCAGGCCGCCGGGATAGACGCCGAAGGTGAAGGTCATGGCCCCACCGTAGCCGAAATTTTTGGTGTCACTGCAAATTTGGCGCGGCGCTAGGATTTTCCCATGGGACTTCGCGAGGAGAAGAAGCGGCGGACCCGGACACTGCTGGCCGACACCGCGACGGCGCTGTTCGCCGAGCGGGGGTTCGAGCGGGTCACGGTGGCCGAGGTGGCCCGGGCCGCCGGGGTGGCCGTCAACACGGTGTTCAACTACTTCCCGACCAAGGAGGACCTCTTCTTCGACCGGCAGGACGAGGTGGTGGACCGGCTGGCCCGGGTGGTGCGGGAGCGGCCGACGGGCGCCTCCCCCGTCGACGCCGTCCGGGCGGAGCTGCTCGCCGGGCTGGACGCCGGCGAGCCGACGTACGGGCTGGACCCGCAGGCCGCGGCCTTCTGGCGGACGGTCGGGGACAGCCCCGCACTGCGGGCCCGGCTGCTGGACCTGGGCGAGCGGGCCGAGGAGGCGCTGGCGGCCGCCCTGGCCGAGGAGGCCGGCCTCCCGGCGGACGCCGCGCTCCCCCGGGTGGTGGCGGGCGCGCTCGCCGGAGCGCACCGGGCGGCGCTGGCGGAGGTCCGGCGGGGCGTGGTGGCCGGTGAGCCGGTGGACGCCGTCCGGACCCGGGTCGTGGCGGCGGTGACGGCGGGCTTCGACCTGCTGGCGGCCGGACTCGCCGGGTGGCCGGCCGGGCGCGCGGGGGCCTGAACGCGTCGGGCCGCCCGGTCGGAGTGACCGGGCGGCCCTGGGTGCGGCTACGACCGCGAGCGGCTAGCTGTGGCGCCCGCGGCGACGGGCGGCCACGACGGCGAGGCCGCCGAGGGCGAGCAGGCCGGCGCCGATGCCGAGGAGCAGCGGGGCGTTGTCCGAACCGGTCGACGGCAGCTGACCCCCGCCACCGCCGCCGTGGGTGGGTGCCGGGTGCCCGGTGGTCGGCCCGCCGGTCGTCGGACCGCCGCTGGTGGGCGCGGCACTGGACGAGCTGGACGTCGCGGTCGGGCTCGTCGGGGCCGGGGACGTGGTGGTCTGGGTCGGCGTCGGGCTCGTCGGGGCCGGCGAGGTGGTGGTCTGGGTCGGCGTCGGGGACGTCGGGGCCGGCGAGGTGGTGGTCGGGGTGGGCGTCGGGGACGTCGGCGAGGGCGAGGTGGGCGTCGGGCTCGGCGTGACCTCGCAGTCCGGCAGGTCGCCGTCGAACGGGTAGCTGTGGATCTCGTAGCCGCCGTTACCGGTCTGGACCAGGTTGCCCGCCAGGTACACCCGGCCGTTCAGACCCGGCATGGCGATGGTCGTGGTGCCCGCCGGGTTGCCCGCCATCACCGAGCCCTGGAACTGCGCGCTGCCGTTGATCTGCGCCGAGGTGGCCGTGGGGAAGTTCCACATCAGCTTGGAGCGCATCTCGGTGGTCTGGTCGCCCGGCAGGCCGGTGCCGGTGTAGGTGTTGACGACCGGGTCGGCCGACAGCATGTTGACCACGACGGTCGCGCCGGCCGGGATGCCCGCGAACACCAGGCCGATCTGCCCACCGGTCGGCGAGGTGAGGTTCCCGGTGACGTTGAAGACCTGCTTCATGCTCGTGCCGTCGCCGGTGAAGGTGGCCTCGCTGGCGGTGAGCGCGACGGTGCCGGTGGCGGTGGCCCGGCCGACGCAGGCGGAGACGTCCTCGATCTGGGTGAGCACCGACCGGTAGGGGGCGGCCGCGTTCGCGTCCTGGATCGCCTGGCCGGTCGGGTCGATGGCGACGGTACCGGTGAGCGCGCCCGCGTACCGCAGGTTGCCGAAGGCCTGGCCCTGGGAGTCGCTGCCGCCGATCAGCAGGGAGTTGCCGGGCAGCACGGTGACGTTGCCGCCGACGGTGAGGAAGTCGCTGCCGTTGGGCGGGACGACCCGCGAGCCGACGCCGACCACGCCCGCGTTGAAGTTGCCGCCGCCGTTCTTGTCCACGGTGAAGTCCCCGAGGGTGACGATCTTGCCCTCGGCCTCGGCCGCCCGGCCGGCGACCGTGTAGTTGCCGCCGGTGAAGACGTTGATGCTGGCGTCCCGGCCGGTGAAGTCGCCGTTGTTGACCGGCGGCCAGGTGGCCGGGCAGTCCGGCCCGCTGCACGCCCCCAGCGGCGGGGCCAGCGGCGCCGCCGAACCGACCGTCAGCACCGCCGCGAGCGGCAGCACGGCGGCGGCCACCGCCACCGCGATCCGGGTGTTGCGGCGACCGCGGGGGGCGGGGGGCCGCTCCACGGTGGATCTTCCGCGACCGGGCGTACCGGTTCCCTGAGTCATCGACACATTCCTCCGCGCAGAGAAAGAGGCAGGTGGGGGAGAACGCCTGCCGCGTTCAGTTGACCCCGGATCATCCCGGCCCATTCACAAAGAGTCAGTAGATATCGGCATATCCAATACCAAATCGGACGGTCCTTACCGTACAGACCATCAGCGTTGAACGGAAAATCCCCCGCCCGGGCGAGGCAATCGGGTCCTCCCGGGCCGACCGCCGCCCCGCTAGGTTGGGGGCATGACTTCCGCGGGCATGACTTCCGACGCGATCGCCACCGTCGCCACGAGCGCCGACGTGCTGCGCCACCCCGGGGCCGGCGAGCACCTGCTCACCACCGTGGAGAAGGAGCGCGCCGCCCGGTTCCGGCACGAGTCCGGGCGGGTCGACTTCATCGCCGCGCACGCCCTGGTCCGGCTCTGCGCCGCCGGACTGCTCGGCGTCCCGGCCACCGCGCTGACCCTCGCCCAGCACTGCCCCGACTGCGGCAAGGGCGACCACGGCAAGCCCTTCCTGCCCGACCACCCCGGGATCGAGGTCAGCCTCTCCCACACCAAGGGCGTGGTCGCGGCCGCCGCCGCGCACCGGCCGATCGGCGTCGACGTGGAGCTGACCGACCGCGGCGGCACCCTGCTCGACGTCGCGCCCCGGGTGCTCGCCGAGGCGGAGCTGCGGCGGGTGCGGGAGCACGCCGACCCGGCGCAGGCCTTCCTGCGGCTCTGGGTCCGCAAGGAGTCGCTGATCAAGATCGGCCGGACGACGCTCGACGGGCTGGCCGCCGTCGACCTCTCCGGGCTCCCGCTGGACCTGCCCGGCGACGGGCCGCTGCTCAGCCCCTTCGAGGGCCTCCAACTGCTCGACTGGGTGGACCGGGCGCACGGCGCCGCCGTCGCGGCGGCCTGCGGGACGGCGCCGCGGGTGGTGGCGCTGGACGCCCTCTGAGGCCCGACCCGGGTGGGGGTGGAAGCCGGTCGGATAAGCGGTGTTAGCGTCCTGGTCGGGGCGAGGAGAACCGTCCGCCCCGGCTGCCCGCCCCGCGACCGCCGACGGGCGGCCCCCGTTGAGTCACAAGGGTGCCCCGCCATGGCCAAGTTCCTGCTGAGCCTGCACGTCCTCGCCTCGGTGCTGTTCATCGGCCCGGTGGCCGTGGCCGTCAGCATGTTCCCGCGCCGGGCGAAGGCCGCGTTGGCCGGCGGGCCCGAGCAGGCCGCCGACGCCGGAATGCTGCGGCTGCTGCACCGGATCACCCAGGTCTACGCGCTGCTCGGGGTCACCGTGCCGGTACTCGGCATCGGGGTCGCCCAGGTGATGGACGTGCTCGGCCAGTCCTGGCTGATCGCCTCCATGGTGCTCACCGCCGTCGCTGCCCTGGCGCTGCTGCTGTTCGTGCTGCCCGCGCAGCAGGCCGCGGTGGACGCGCTCGGCATGGAGTCCGGCTCGGAGGACCACGGCAAGGCGGTCAAGGGGCTCGCGCTGCTGCCGATGACGGCGGGCGTCTTCAACCTGCTGTGGGCGGTCGTCGTGGTGCTGATGATCGTCCGGCCGGGCTCGACCACCGGCGCCTGACGACCGGGCTCCGCCGGTAGTACTGTCCGGCCATGACGATCATGGTGGGGATGGGGCCGGAGACCGCCGGGACGGGTGTGGGCGTGCTGCTGCGCGGCTGGCGGGAGCGGCGCCGGCTCAGCCAGTTGCAGCTGGCCCTGCGGGCGGACTCCTCGGCCCGGCACATCAGCTTCATCGAGAACGGCCGCGCCCGGCCGAGCCAGGAGATGGTGCTCAGGCTCGCCGAGCACCTCGACGTCCCGGTCCGCGAGCGCAACGCGCTGCTGCTGGCCGCCGGGTACGCGCCGCACTACCCGGAGAAGCGGCTGGACGACCCGGCGATGTCCGCGCTGCGCTCCGGGATGGAGCGGCTGCTCGCCTCGCACGACCCGTACCCGGCGCTGGTCGTCGACGGGACCTTCCAGGTCCTCGCGACCAACCGGGCGCTCGGGCTGCTGCTCTCCGGGGTCGCCCCGCACCTGCTGGAGCCGCCGCTCAACGCGATGCGGATCACCCTGCACCCGGAGGGCGTCGCGCCGCGGATCGTGAACCTGCGGCAGTGGCGGCGGCACCTGCTGGAGCGGATGGAGCAGCAGGTCGGGCTGGTCCGCTCGGAGCCGCTGCGGGCGCTGCTGGAGGAGGTCCGGGCCTACCCCGAGCCGCCCGCCGCGGCGGCGGACGGGGACGAGGAGGACATCACCGAGCTGTTCCCGTTCGCGCTGCCGCTGCGGATCGCCCACGACGGGCGGGTGCTGTCGTTCCTGTCGACGATCGCGACCTTCAACACGCCGATGGACGTCACGGTCTCCGAGCTGGCGATGGAGACCTTCCTCCCGGCCGACCCCGAGACCGCCGCCTACCTCCAGGCCGCCGTGGGCGCCGTGCGGTAGGGGCGGGCGTCGGACGGAGCGGGCGTCGGACGGAGCGGGCGGGGAACGGGGCGGGCGGGGGTCAGTTGGGCAGGCGGCGGAGGGTGGTGAACTGGAGGGCGGCGAAGAGGGCCACGGTGGCGGCCTGGAGCGGGATCCAGACGTAGCCGGCGGTGGTCGGCTCGAACCACAGCTCCATCGCCGCCACGCTGAGCACCGTCCAGACCAGGTTGATGTCGATCACCGCCCGCACCGCGAGGCCCGGCGGCTGCGGACGGGCCGCCAGCAGGCCGACCGCGAGGCCGAACACCGCCAGCACGGCGCCGAGTTCGAGCAGGGTGGAGCGGCCGACGCCCAGCAGCTCGCCGAGCGGGCCGGGGAAGGCCAGGTAGGCCAGGCCGTTGCCGCCGCTGACGACGGCGTCGAGGGCGAGCCACCGGCGCAGCGCCGTCCGGGAGGCGGAGGCGGTGCGGGGGGTGGTGGTCAGGGTGTGCGCGGACATGGCGGATCGGCCTCCGGGGCTGGGGTGGGATCCCGGTCGGCGGTGCCGCCGCCGGGTGGGCACCACTGTGCCGGGGCGCTGAGCGGACGTCGATGACCTCCGAGGTCATGCCCGGGCGCGCGGCCGCCGCAGGGTGACGCCCGCCCGCTTGACGGCCCGCGCCACGATCGTGGTCTCCGCCCGGCCGACGCCGAGCGGGCCGAGGGTGTCGGTGACGAACCGATAGAGCCCGCGGTGGTCCGGGCAGAACACCGCGGCCATCAGATTGGCCGGCCCGCTGGTCGCGAGGACGCCGTGCACCTGCGGGTGCCGGGCCAGCGCCGCGCCGACCGCCGCGAGCCGGCCCGGCGGCACGTCCAGCCAGAGGTTGGCGTCCACGGCGAGGCCCAACAGCCGCGGGTCGACGGTGACATGGGTGCGCACCAGCCCGGCGCCCTCCAGCCGGTGCAGCCGGCGCCGGACGGTCGACTCGGGGGTGCCGACGGCCGCCGCCAGCGTCGCGTGGGACTGCCGGGCGTCCTCGCCGAGCCGGGCCAGCAGCGCGCGGTCCAGCTCGTCCGGCCGCTCCCGCGGCACCCCGCCCGGGGCGGGCCGGACGGCCGGGGGGTCGGCGAGCGCCGCCGCCTCGGCCTCGCCCAGGTGGCCGGAGCGCCACTGGCCGGCGTCCGCGAAGGCGTGCAGCACGGCGTGGACGGTGGTCTCGGCGACGGCGGCGGTGGCGGGCAGCTGCCCGTAGAGCAGGCGGTCGCGGCCGCCGGAGTCGCCGAGCATCACCGCGCCGATCTCCTGGCCGCCGAGCATGACGTCGACGAACGGCACGTCCGGCCGGTCGGCGAGGGCCTGGGCGACGGTGTCGGCCTTGCCGCGCAGCACCCGGATCCGCAGCAGCAGCGCGCCGACCGCGGCGTCCTCGGGATCGGGCATCCGGACCACCCGGACCAGGCCGGTCTGCTGGAGCCGGGCGAGCCGGCGGGTGACGGTGCGCGGGGAGACGCCGAGCACCTCGGCGATCCGCCCGGCCCCGGCCCGGCCGTTCACCTGGAGCGCGCAGACCAGCCGGCGGTCCAGGGTGTCCAGCACGGTGTCCGGATCAGCAGCTGTGACGTCCATGATGTCCGATCTCCGTCGCTTCTTCGCCGTTCGCGTCCTGTCCGGCCGCCCCGACGGTACTCCTGGACCGTGCGACCGGGACGAACGGGAGAGGGACGATGAGCGACGACGAGGTGCGGGAACTGCGTGAGCTGCTGGCGGGCGTCGAGGCGGCGGTCCGGGAGGTGGGCGCGCGGCTGGCCGCCCGCCGCCCGGCCGGGCCGATCCCGGCGTTCACCCTGGAGGAGGCTACCGCGCGGTTCGCCGCGCTGGACGGCCCGGCGGCGGCCGAACTCCGTTCCCGGCTGGCTGGGTTGCGCCCGCAGGCGGGCTGGGTGGGCGGAGAGTTGGAGGGCGCGGTACCGGCCGAGGGCGAGTGGTGGCTGTGCGACGCCGTGGACGGCGCGGTGCAGTTCCTGCTCGCCCTGCCGCAGTGGGCGGTGACCGCGACGCTGGTGCGGGACGGCGCGGCGGTGCTGGCGGTGGTGCACGCACCGCAGCTCGGGGCCACCTACCGGGCGGTGCGCGGCGGCGGCGCCGAGCTGGACGGGCGGCCGATCGCGGCCGTGGAGCGGGAGTTGGCGGCGACGGTGGCCGGGACCGGCCAGCCGCCGCTGGTCGCCCGCGACCCGGTGGCGCTGCGCCGGGCCGGCGCCTCGCTGTCGGCGGTGGCGGGCGCGGTGCTCGCGGTGCGCAACCTCGGGCCGACCTCGCTCCAGGTGGCCCAGGTCGGCTCCGGACACCTCGGCCTGTTCTGGGAGTTCGGGCCGGACGCGCCCAACCTGCTGCCGGGCGCGCTGGTCGCGGCGGAGGCGGGCGCGGCGGTGACCGACGCCGCCGGGGCGGCCTGGACGCCCGCCGCGGACGGCTTCCTGGCCGCCGCGCCCGGTCTGCACGCCCGGGCACTGCCCCTCCTCAAAGATCTTGACTGAGTGTCAGATCCCGAACAGGGCGGCCGCGTTGTCGTGGCAGACGGCGCGCAGCCACTCCTCCCCCAGCCCGAGCCGGTCCAGCGCCTCCAGCTGGTGCCCGTACGGGTAGGGGATGTTGGGGAAGTCGCTGCCCAGCAGGACGCGGTCGCCCAGTGCCCGCAGCCGGGGCAGTTCGGCGCGCGGGAACGGCGCGTCCCGCTCGGCGAAGTCGGTGAACGCCATGGTGGTGTCCAGCCGGACCCCGGGGTACCGCTCGGCGAGGCCGAGGAAGTCCGCGTACTCGTCCATCCCGAGGTGGGCGACGGCCAGGGCCAGCCGGGGGTGCCGGGCGAGCACCTCCCCGATCGGCCCGGGGCCGGTGTGCTTGCCGGGGACGGGGCCGGAGCCGCAGTGGGTGACCACCGGTGTGCCGGTCTCGGCGAGCAGGCCCCACACCTCGTCGAGCAGCCCGTCCCGCGGGTCCCAGCCGCCGACCTGGAGGTGCGCCTTGAACACCCGGGCGCCGCCCTCCAGCGCCCGGGCCGTGTACCCGGCGGCGCCGGGCTCGGGGTGGAAGGTGGCGGTGGCCAGGCAGTCGGGGGTGCGGGCGGCGAAGTCGGCGCCCCAGGCGTTGAGCCACTCGGCCATCCCGGGCTTGTGCGGGTAGAGCATCGCGGTGAACGCCCGGACGCCGAACTCCCGCAGCCGGGCGACCCGCCGCTCCTCCGCCTCGCGGTAGGTGATCGGCCAGGGGCGGCCGGTCAGCGGGCCGGCCGCGTCGAAGTACGCCCACACCTTGTCGAGGACGTTCTGCGGCATGGTGGGCCCCTCCTGCCCGAGGGCGGGCAAGGAGGGAGGGTGTGGACGTCGATGAGGCCGGGCAGGCCGAGGCGCTGCCAGAAGGCGCGCACCCCGGCCGCCTCGACGGCCGGGTCGGGCACGGTCATGCGGCGGGCACCGGCTTGGCGCGGTCGATGATCGCCTCGACGTCCGGGCCGGTCGGCAGGGTGCCGAAGGCCGCGCCGTGGTCGCCGCCCAGCCGGGAGGCGCAGAACGCGTCGGCGACCGCCGGGTCCCCGTACCGGACGAGCAGCGAGCCCTGGAAGGCCAGCGCCATCGCCTCCACCAGCCGGCGGGTGCGGTACTCCAGCTGGTCGAGGTCGGTGAGCTGCTTGCGCAGCCCGGCGACGGCCGCGTCCAGCCGGCGGTCGGCGCCCGCGGCGGCGTCCAGCTCGCCGAGCAGGGCGTCGACGGTCTCCGGGTGCCTGGCCATGGCGCGCAGCGCGTCCAGGGCGGCGACGTTGCCGGAGCCCTCCCAGATGGAGACCAGCGGCGCCTCGCGGTAGAGCCGGGGCATCCCGGACTCCTCGACGTAGCCGTTGCCGCCCAGGCACTCCAGCGCCTCGGCGGCGTGCGCCGGACCGCGCTTGCAGACCCAGTACTTGGCGACGGCCAGGCCGAGCCGGCGCACCAGCGCCTCCTGCTCGTCCCCGGCGAGCGCGGCGTCGGTGGCCTGGGCCAGGCGCATCGCCACCGTGGTGGCCGCCTCGGACTCGACGACCAGGTCGGCGAGCACGTTGCGCATCAGCGGCTGGTCGACCAGCGCCCGGCCGAAGGCGCGGCGGTGCAGGGCGTGCTGGACGGCCCGGGTGGCGCCGAGCCGCATGCCGGAGGCGGCGCCGATGGTGCAGTCCAGGCGGGTCATGTTGACCATCTCGATGATGGTCCGCACGCCCCGGCCCTCCTCGCCGACCAGCAGGCCGTGGGCCTCGTCGTACTCGATCTCGGCGGAGGCGTTGGACTTGTTGCCCAGCTTGTCCTTGAGCCGCTGCAGCCGCAGCCGGTTGCGGGTGCCGTCCGGCAGGACGCGCGGCAGCAGGAAGCAGCTGAGCCCGCCGGGTGCCTGGGCGAGGGTGAGGAAGAGGTCGGACATCGGCGCCGAGGTGAACCACTTGTGGCCGGTCAGCCGGTAGCCGCCGTCCGGGTGCGGGACGGCGGTGGTGGTGTTGGTGCGGACGTCGGAGCCGCCCTGCTTCTCGGTCATCGACATGCCGGCGATCAGGCCGCGCTTGCCGTGCGGCTCGCGCAGCCCGAAGTCGTACTCGGTGGCGGCGAGCAGCGGCTCGAACTCGGCGGCCAGCGCGGGGGTGGCGCGCAGGGCGGGGACGGCGGCGTAGGTCATCGAGACCGGGCAGGTGTGGCCGGCCTCGACCTGGCCCCAGACGTGGAACTTGGCGGCGCGGGCGGTGTGCGCGCCGGGGCGGTCGTCGCGCCAGGGGGCGGCGTGCAGGCCGTGGCCGACGGCGGTGCGCATCAGCTCGTGCCAGTACGGGTGGAACTCGACCTCGTCGATCCGGTGGCCGAAGCGGTCGTGGGTGCGCAGCACCGGCGGGTTCTCGTTGGCCAGCCGGCCCCACTCGGCGGCCTGCTCGGAGCCGGCCAGCCGGCCGAGGGCGCGCAGTTCGGGCTCGGCCCAGCCGGCGCCGGCCCGGTGCAGGGCGGCGAGCAGCGCGGGGTCGGCCGCGGTGTCGTGCCCGTACGGGAGCGGGACCTGGTTGGTGACCTCATGCGTGGCTGTCATCGCGTACTCCCAGAGATCGGAGGGTGAAGGTGACCAGGGCGGGGACCACCGCGTCGGGGGTGGTCCGGGAGTCGGGCGGGGGTGCGGCGGCGAGCGGGCCGGTGAGGGCCTCGGCGGTCGCACCGACGATCGCGGCGGCGGTCAGCTGCGGGTCCTGGGGCGGCAGCCCGCCCGCGGCGAGGGCGGCGGCGATCTCGGCGGCGAGCACGTCGCGGAAGGTGCGGCGGAAGACCAGGCGTTCGGCGTCCACCGCGGTGTCGGCCGGTTCGACCAGCAGTGCGTGGGCGAGCCGGGGGGCGCGCAGGGCGCGGGTGGCGAAGGTCTCGACGACGGCCGCGATCCGCTCCCGGGGGGTGTCGTGACGGGTGACCGCCTCGTGCACGGCGGCGACCTCGCGGGTGACCACCCGGCGGAAGAGCTCGACGGACAGCTCGGTCTTGCTCGCGAAGTGCCGGTACATCGAGCCGGTGGCGATCCCGGCGCGCTCGGCGACCGCGGCCATGCTGCAGCCGCCGTAGCCGCGCTCGGCGAGCAGGCCGACCGCGGCCTGGAGCACCTCCTCGCGCTGGGCGTCCAGGCGGGCTTGCACGGCGGGGGTGCGTCGGTAGGCCATGGAAGAAGTGAAGCACTGATTCACTGCTTCGGGAAGGGACCGCGCGGGCCCGGGAACGGCGGAGGGCCGCCCGGTGCCGGGCGGCCCTCGCGGTCGTGCTTCGGTCGTGCTTCGGTCGTGCTTCGGTCGTGCTTCGGTCGTGCTTCGGTCGTGCTTCGGTCGTGCTTCAGCCGTACGGAACGCGGAGCACCGGGTGCGCGCGGCGGACTACAGCCGGACGCGGTCCTGCTGCAGTCCCGCCTCGTCCAGCGAGCCGATCGGCGGCACCTGGTAGCCGCCGCTCAGCGCGCGGGCGGCGTCGGAGCCGAGGCCGGCCCACTCCAGCACCTTGGCGGTGGCCGCCGCGGACTCGGCGGCCGGCAGCCTGGAGATGTTCGAGCCGTGGTTGCCGCCGGGCACGGTGTAGACGTAGCTGTCCTCGCTGCCCCGGCCGAGGCGGAACGGCTCGGCGCCCCACGGGTCGTTCTGGCCGTAGACGTAGATGATCCGCTCGGCGGAGGTGCGCACCCAGCGGTCGATGTCGCGCATGGCGGACGGGTCGAACCGCATCGGGATGCCGCGCGGCACGTAGGTGCGCGGGGCGTACAGCTCCTTGTAGTCGTAGTGCAGCAGACCCTTGAGCGCCGAGACGTCGAAGGAGGGCGAGCCCAGTTCGGTGCCGGCCTGGTAGTAGTACGCGGTGTACCCGGCGAGCGCCTCGTCGCTGTTGCCGGTGATGCCGACCTGCGCGTCGAGCCAGGCGTACAGCGCGTCGTCGGTGCCGGCGGCGCCCGGGGCCTTCACGCAGTCGGCCTCCAGGCTGTACTGCCAGAACGCCCACACCGAGTCCAGCACGGCGAGCTCGTAGGCCCGGTCGGCGCTGCCGATGGTGGTGAAGGCGGAGCCGGCGGCGGTGTTGTCGGCGGCGTAGCGGGCCCCCAGCCGGTCGCGGCGGGCCAGCAGCTCACGCTGGGTGGCGGTCAGCGCGGCGCGGCACTCGGGGGTGCCGACGTTCTGGAAGAACCGGCTGTACGCGGAGTCCTCGCGGTCGTTAACGTCGTTGGGCGCGACGTACGCGATGGTGCCGGCCACGTCGTCCGGGAAGAAGCGGCGGTGGTAGGTGGAGGACATGCCGCCCTTGGAGGCGCCGGTGGAGAGCCACTCGTGGTGGTAGATCCGCTTGAGCGCGGTGATCAGCCGGTGCGCGTCGGTGGCCGCCTGCTCGATGCCGGCCTTGGTCCAGTCGGCGGGCGCGGGCCGGGACGGCGTGAAGTAGCGGTATTCGATGGAGACCTGGTTGCCGTCGACCAGCCGGGCCGGCTCGGTGCGGGTGGGCGCGGTGCGCAGCGTGTAGCCGTTGGTGTAGAAGACGGTCGGCCGGTCGTAGCCGCGGTGCAGCACACTGAGCCGCTGCTGGAAGGTGCCCAGCCAGGGGCGCTTGTGGTCGATCGGCTGGGTGTAGGTCAGCAGGAAGTAGCGGTGGCCGGTGGTGGTGGGCTGCTCCTCGGTGACGGTCATCCCGGGGATCGCCGCCAGGCGGGCCTTGACGTCGGCCGACGGGTCGTCGGCGGGCGAGCCGGCCGCGGCGGCCGGGGCCTGCGGCCCGGCGGCGAGCGCCGTCGGGGCCAGGCCGAGGCCGAGCAGCGGTATCAGCAGAACGGCGACCAGCAGCCTTCTCATCGTGGTGGTCATCAACTCTCCATCGGGTCAACGGAACTGGGTGGTGCTGTGGTCCGTACCACGCTCCGGCGGCGGGTACACCGCCGCCGGCCGGACCGGGCCGTCCGATAGACGGCCGAATGGGCCACCCGCCGGTCGCGGATGGCCCATCGGGGACGAACGTGCTGGTCAGGGGCGGGGCAGGGCGCAGCCGGCCCGGGTCAGGTCGAGCCTGTTCCCGGGGCCGAAGCAGGCGGGGATGAGGTAGGTCTCCTGGGCGTAGCCGATGCCCCGGCGGACCGTCACCGCGCCGTTCTGGTCCACCTCGCAGGGGTTGTTCAGGGTGCAGCGCTGGCCGCTCTCGTTGATGGTGTTGTTCACCGCGACGACCTGGCCGCTGTTGGCGTCGACGACCGGCGAGCCGGAGGTGCCGCCGATGACGTTGCAGCTGGAGGTGTAGCGGAGGGAGTCCTTGAAGGTCCAGTCCGCTTCCTTGAGCCGGTAGGCGAAGCCGTCGGCCGAGCAGGAGTAGATCCGCTTCCAGTACCCGGAGACGACCTTGATCGCGGTGCCCTGCACGGGGTGGGTGGCCGCGACGGTCAGCGGGGCGATGCCGTAGCTCGACTGGATGGCGGAGTAGGTGGTGTTCAGCTGGTAGATCGACACATCGGTGTCGGTCATGGTGCCGTAGACCATCTTGGTGGCGCGCAGGGTGCCCGCCGATCCGCCGCTCGCGTTCAGCAGCGTGAAGGTGCGGCTGGAGGCCTGGTTGACGACCACCTGGCCGGGGCCGGGCATGCCGGTCTCCAGGCAGTGGCCGTTGGAGAGCACCAGCGCCGGGTCGCCGGCGGCGGAGCCGGGGAACCTGATCAGCGAGCCGGAACAGTTGCTGAGGGCCACGGTGCCGGCGAAGTTGACGGCGGCGACCTTGCCGGCCTGCGCCGATTCCGCACCGGCCGTGGTGGAGGCGGTCGCGACGGGCGCTCCGGCGAGGGCGGTCGCCCCGGCGGTGAGGAGCGCGGCCAGCATGCCTATGAGCGGCTTCTTCATGAGAGACCTCTCGGTGTGGGGGTGCCCCAAAGCTGGCGCGGACATGACGCCCTGTCAAGGGATCGAACAGCGTCCGGAGATCCCGACACCGTGTTCCGGCCGCCGGACCCCGGTACTGTGACCGGGACGGCAGGGACGACCACCAGGGGGACTGACATGGCCGGTGACAACCACGCGGACGCCACGCGGCGGGGAGGGAGCGGGGGCCGGCTGCTCGCCGTGAGCGACCTGCACGTCTCGTACCAGCAGAACCGCGAGCTGCTCGAACAGGTGCGGCCCGATTCGCCCGAGGACTGGCTGATCGTGGCCGGTGACGTGGCCGAGTCCACCACCACCATCCGCTGGGCGCTGGGCCTGCTCGCCGAGCGCTTCGCCAAGGTGATCTGGGCCCCCGGCAACCACGAGCTGTGGACCCACCCCAACGACCCGGTCCAGCTGCGCGGCGTCGAGCGCTACGAGCACCTGCTGGGCATCTGCCGCGAGCTCGGCGTGGTGACCCCCGAGGACCCCTACCCGGTGTGGACCGGCGCGGGCGGCCCGGTCGCGGTCGCCCCGCTGTTCCTGCTGTACGACTACTCCTTCCGGGCCCCGGGCACCACCACCAAGGAGGAGTCGCTGGCCGCCGCCTACGAGTCCGGCGTGGTCTGCGCGGACGAGCGCTTCCTGCACCCGGACCCGTACCCGGACCGCGACTCCTGGTGCCGCGAGCGGGTGCGGCTGACCGAGAAGCGGCTCACCGAGCACGACCCCGGGCTGCCGCTGGTCCTGGTCAACCACTACCCGCTGGTCCGCCAGCCCACCGAGGTCCTCTGGTACCCCGAGTTCGCCCAGTGGTGCGGCACCGAGCTGACGGCGGACTGGCACCGCCGGTTCAACACCGCCACGATGATCTACGGGCACCTGCACATCCCCCGGCGCACCGTCTACGACGGGATCCCGTTCGAGGAGGTGTCGCTGGGCTACCCGCGCGAGTGGGGCAAGCGCGGCGTACCGGACCCGCTGCTGCGCGAGGTCTTCCCGGACGCCTGACCGGAGCGGGCGGCGCGCCGGGCTCCTCCGGTGCGCCGCCCGGGCCCCTCACTCGGCCTGGGCCCGCGCCTGTGCCTCCGCCTCCGCCTCCGCGAAGGTCGCCGAGCGCTCCGGCCGCGCCAGCGCCACCGTCAGCTCGCCGTCCGACACCTCCGCGAGGAGGGTGTCCCCCTCCTGGACGGTGCCGTCCAGCAGCAGGTTGGAGATCCGGTTGTCCAGCTCCTGCTGGATCGTCCGGCGCAGCGGCCGGGCCCCGAACTCCGGCAGGTAGCCGCGGTTCACCAGCCACTCCTTGGCCCCCTCGGTCACCTCCAGGTCGATGTCCTGGGCCTTGAGCCGGCGCCGGGAGCGCTCCAGCAGCAGGTCCACCACCTGGAGCAGGTCCTTGCGGGCGAGCGCGTGGAAGACGATCACCTCGTCGATCCGGTTGAGGAACTCCGGCCGGAACCGACCGCGCAGATCCCGCATCAGGTCGTCCCTGATCTCGTCGACGGCGCCCGCGTGGTCGAGGATCCGCTGCGAGCCGATGTTGCTCGTCATGATCACCACCGTGTTGCGGAAGTCGACGGTGCGGCCCTGGGCGTCCGTCAGCCGGCCGTCGTCCAGCACCTGGAGCAGCAGGTTGAAGACGTCCGGGTGGGCCTTCTCCACCTCGTCGAAGAGCAGCACGCTGTACGGCTTGCGGCGCACCGCCTCGGTGAGCTGGCCCGCCTCGTCGTAGCCGACGTAGCCGGGCGGCGAGCCGACCAGCCGGGAGACGGTGTGCTTCTCCTGGAACTCGCTCATGTCGAAGCGGATCATCCGGTCCGGGTCGCCGAACAGCAGCGCGGCCAGCGCCTTGGCCAGCTCGGTCTTGCCGACCCCGGTCGGGCCGAGGAACAGGAAGGAGCCGGTCGGCCGGTCCGGATCGCCCATCCCGGCCCGGCCCCGGCGCACCGCCTGGGCGACCGCGGTGACCGCCTGGTCCTGGCCGATCACCTTCTCGTGCAGGTGCTCCTCCAGCCTCAGCAGCCGCTCGCGCTCGGTCGCGTTCAGCTCGGCGACCGGGATCCCGGTGCGGCGGGAGAGCACCTGGGCGATGTCCTCCGCGGTGACTGCCACGACCTCCTCGCGCGACTCGGCGATCGCGGCCAGCTCGTCCTCGGTCTGCCGCAGCTCGGTCTTCAGGTTGGCGGCCCGGACGAACTCCTCGTCCGCCACCGCCTCCTCCAGCTCGCGGCGCAGCTTGGTGATCCGGTCCTGGACCGGCATCGCGACCGTGGAGCCGCTCAGGCTGCGCAGCCGCACCCGGGCGCCGGCCTGGTCCAGCAGGTCGATCGCCTTGTCCGGCAGGAAGCGGTCGCTGACGTAGCGGTCGGAGAGGGTGGCGGCCGCGTCCAGCGCCTCGTCGGTGAACCGCACCTGGTGGTGCGCCTCGTAGGCGTCGCGCAGGCCGTGGAGGATCTCGACGGTCTCCTCGACGCTCGGCTCCGGCACCAGCACCGGCTGGAAGCGGCGCTCCAGCGCGGCGTCCTTCTCGACGTGCTTGCGGTACTCGTCCAGGGTGGTCGCGCCGACCACGCTCAACTCGCCGCGGGCCAACGCCGGTTTGAGGATGTTGCCCGCGTCCATCGAACCCTCGCCGCCGCTGCCCGCGCCGACCACGGTGTGCAGCTCGTCGAGGAACAGGATCACGCTCTGCTCGGCCTCGGTGACCTCGTCGATCACGCTCTTCAGCCGCTCCTCGAACTCGCCCCGGTACTTGGAGCCGGCCACCAGCGCGGTGAGGTCCAGGGTGACGACCCGCTTGTCCTTGAGGCTCTGCGGGACGTCCCCGGAGACGATCCGCTGCGCCAGGCCCTCGACGATCGCCGTCTTGCCGACCCCCGGCTCGCCGATCAGCACCGGGTTGTTCTTGGTCCGGCGGGAGAGGATCTCGACGGTCTGCTCGATCTCCTCGGCCCGGCCGACCACCGGGTCGAGCCGGCCGGACCCGGCCTCCTCGGTGAGGTCCCGCCCGTACTCGTCGAGCGTCGGCGTCCGGCTCTCCTGCGCGCCGCCCCGGCTGCGCTCGCCGCCCACCCCCCGGCCGTCCAGCACGGTGCGCAGCGCCTCCTGCGAGGGCGCGACGTTGCGCAGCGCGGCCCCGGCGCCCGAGCGCTCCTCCTCCAGCAGGGCGCCGAGGATGTGCTCCGGCCCGATGTACGAGACCCCGGCGCCCTGCGACCTGGCGTGCGCGGCCAGCAGCGCCCGCTTGGCGGACGGGGTGAGCGCGGGCGGACCGCCCGGCTCCGGCTGCGCGTCCCCGGAGGGCAGCGCCTTCTCCAGGTCGCCCGCCAGCCGGTCCGGGTCGATCCCGGCCCGTTCCAGCATCCGGCGCGAGGGCTCCACCCGGGTGGCCGCCCAGGCCAGGTGCGCGGTGTCGAGATCGCTGCCGCCGTCCTCGGCGGCCCGCTGGGCGGCGGTGGCGAGCAGTTCCTGGGCCGACTCGCTGAGCAGCCGCCCGATCGGCACCCGCTGCACGGCGGGCGGGGAGGCGAGCGGGCTCATTCCGAAGAACCGGCTGAGCAGATCGGAGAAGGGGTCGTTCGAGCCGAACGGCGGCATGGTCACGGAAGGTCACCTCTCCCAAGCGGTTGGTGCCCACACAAACACACCCCGCAACCCCCCGCCCGTCGAACGGACCGGGCGCCGGACCGGGCGCCGGCCTGCGGCGCCGGGGCCGCGGCGGAGGCGCCCTGTTCAGCGGCGGCCGGAGTCGGCAGGCTGTGGACATGACGACTCCGCGACGGATCGACGTACAGCTGGGTGACCGCTCCTACCCCGTGCACATCGGCCCCGGGGTCCGGCACCTGCTCCCCGGGATCGTGGCCGGCACCGGAGCGGCCCGGGCGGTGGTGGTATCGGCGCGCCCGCCGGAGGAGGTGCCCGACCCCGGCGTCCCGCACCTGCTCGTCCCGGCCCAGGACGGCGAGCACCGCAAGACCCTGGCCACCGTGGAGGAGCTGTGCCGGGCCTTCGCGGGCCACGGCCTGACCCGCGGCGACGTGGTGGTCTCCTGCGGCGGCGGCACCACGACCGACACGGTCGGCCTGGCCGCGGCGCTCTACCACCGGGGGATCGCGGTGATCCACCTGCCCACCACCCTGCTGGCCCAGGTGGACGCGGCGGTCGGCGGAAAGACCGCCGTCAACCTGCCCGAGGCCAAGAACAAGGTCGGCGCCTACTGGCAGCCCCGGGCGGTGCTCTGCGACACCGACCACCTGCGCACCCTGCCGCCGGTCGAGTGGGCCAACGGCTACGGCGAGATCGCCCGCTGCCACTTCATCGGCGCCGGGGACCTCAGCGGGCTGCCGGTGCACGAGCAGATCGCCGCCAGCGTGGCGCTGAAGGCCTCGGTGGTGGCCGCCGACGAACGGGACGGCGGGCTGCGGCACATCCTCAACTACGGGCACACCCTGGGCCACGCCCTGGAACGGGCCACCGACTTCACGCTGCGGCACGGCGAGGGCGTGGCGATCGGCACGGTGTTCGCCGGGCGGCTGGCCGGGGCGCTGGGCCGGATCGGCCCGGAGCGGGTGGCCGAGCACCTGGCGACGGTCCGCGGCTACGGGCTGCGCGAGCGGCTGCCGGCCGGGGTGCGGACGGCCGAGCTGATCGCGCTGATGCGCCAGGACAAGAAGGCCGTCGCCGGCTCCGGGCTCGCGTTCGTGCTGGACGGGCCGCGCGGCGTCGAGCTGGTGCCGGACGTCCCGGAGCCGGTGGTGGCCCGCGTCCTGGACGCGACCGAACGCGAGCCCGAGTAGGGTCCGCCCGTCAGAGCCGGCCGTGGGCGCGCAGCGTGCGCAGCGCCTCCAGGGTGGCGATCGGACGCCACTCGGCCGCCGAACCGGGCGCCCACAGACGCCAGTTGACCGGCCACCCGCCGTCCGCCTGCTGGACGGCGGCCAGCCGGTCGAGGCCGGCGGAGATCTCGCGCTCGGTGAACCAGGCGCGGGCCAGCGTCCGGGGGTCGCGCAGCACGTCGGTCACGTAGTGGTACTCCCCCGGCGCGTACCCGGGGCCGATCGGGAAGTCCTCCTCCCGGGCCGGGTCGGTGACCAGCAGCCGCTGGTCCCGGACCAGCTCGCCGAGCCGCCGGCCGGCCTTCTCCGCCCGGCCCCGGTCCGGGACGCCGTCCAGGAACACCAGGGCGGCCTCCACCTCGTACGGGTGGGAGCGGGTCAGGCCGTCCACCGCCGCCCAGCAGAACTCGGTGGCGGCTTCCAGCCACGGGTCCTCGATGCCGTTGCGGTGCAGCAGCCCGGCCACCACCCCGGTGGCCATCAGGCCGCCCGGCGGGTTCCGCCGCACCGCGAGGACGGCCGAGGACGGGTAGCCGGCGATGCCCGGATGCAGCGTGGGCAGGCCGCCGTCGGGCGCGGTCAGGCTCGGCAGGTGCGCGCGCAGCCGGGCGGTCCGGGCGGCGTCGCACCGCCCGATCTCGGTCAGCACCTGGAGTGCGGCGGCGGCCGCCAGCGGCTGCGAGGCCGGGCCCCGGACGTCCGGCTCCAGGGCGTACGCGTAGCCGCCGTCCGGCCGGGCGTAGGCGGCCAGCGCGGTCTCCACGGCCTCGGCCGGACCGCCGAGGAAGTGGTGGGCGAAGCGGTGCTGCTCCAGCGGGCGGGCGGAGAGCCAGACGAACCATTCGGCACGGTCGAGGACGGTGCGCACGCGGGGCCTCCCGAAGGGCGGTACAGAAAGGAAATTGACGCAGGGTCACCCGGTCGGCGGGGCAAACGATACCAGCCGGAGTACCGAGAAAACGGACATCTCGCCGCAGGCGCCCTGGCGTGCCCGGCGGCGGCCGGGTCACAGTGGACACGCACATCCGAGCAGTCCGACGACGGAGGGCACACGTCGCATGAGGCGCAGGATTCTGGGCGGCACCGGCATATCGGTCAGTGAGTTCGCCCTCGGAGCCATGATGTTCGGCTCCTGGGGGAACACCGACGCCGAGGAGGGCGTCCGGACGATCCGGCTCGCCCTGGACGCGGGCATCAACCTGGTCGACACCGCCGACATCTACGGCTCCGGCGGGTCCGAACGGATCGTCGGACGGGCGATCCGCGGCCGCCGGGACGACGTCGTCCTGGCCACCAAGTTCCACAGCCCGATGGGGCCGGACGCCAACCAGCAGGGGAATTCCCGGCGTTGGATCGTCAAGGCGCTGGAGGGCTCGCTGCGCCGGCTCGGCACCGACCACGTCGACCTCTACCAGGTGCACCGGATCGACCCCGACACGGACATCGACGAGACGCTCTCCGCGCTCTCCGACCTGGTCCGGGCCGGCAAGATCCGCGCGATCGGCACCTCCAACTTCCCCGCCGACCAGCTGGTCGAGGCCCAGTGGGCCGCCGAGCGGCGCGGCCACGTGCGGTTCCGCAGCGAGCAGCCCCAGTACTCGGTGCTCGCCCGCGCCGTGGAGACCCACGTCCTGCCCACCGCGCAGCGGCACGGCGTGGGGGTGCTGCCCTGGGGCCCGCTCGGCGCGGGCTGGCTGACCGGCCGGGAGATCCGCCCCGGCGTCGGCCGGGCCGTCCTGGAGCAGCGCAAGTTCGACCTGTCGGTGCCGGAGAACGCCGTCAAGGCGCAGGCGGTGACCGAGCTGCGCAAGGTCGCCGCCGACGCCGGCCTGTCGCTGACCCACCTCGCGCTCGCGTTCGTCAACGCGCATCCGGCCGTCACCTCCGTCCTCCTCGGCCCGCGCACACCCGCACAGCTGACCGACCTGCTGGGCGCGGCCGGGGTGGATCTCGACGACGAGGTGCTCGACCGGATCGACGCGATCGTGCCGCCGGGCGTCGACCTCAACCGGGCCGACCACCACTGGGTGCCCCGGGTCCTGACCGACGCCTCGCTGCGCCGCCGCCCGCTCGCCCGCGGCCGGGGGACGGCGTGACGGCCCGCGTCCCGCTCTCCGCGCGCACCAGGGAACTGCTGGAGGGGCCGGTCTTCGCGGTGGTCGCCACCCTGCGGCCGGACGGCACCGCGCACCAGTCCGTCGTCTGGATCGGCCACGACGGCACCGACCTGCTCTTCGGGATCGAGCGCGGCAGCCGCAAGGAGCGCCATCTGCGGCGCGACCCGCGGGTCTCGATCCTGCTGCACCCGGCCGACGCGCCGTACACCTACGTGGCGGTGCGCGGGGTGGCCGGCTTCGAGCCGGTGACCCGGCACGAGGGCCTGATGGACGCGATGTCCCACCGGTACACCGGGAAGTCGCACGCCGACTTCCTGGGCGACCTGCTGCCCCCCGACGAGGACCTGCTGGTCGTCCGGGTCGCGGTGGACTACCTGCTGGACCGCTGAACGGGTGCCGGGCCCCGGGGGCGTTCCCCCGGGGCCCGGCACCACGCCGACCGCTCAGCGCGGCAGGGTCACCATCGGCAGGTCCCCCATCCCGACCAGGGCGCGCGGCTTGGGGTGGACGGGCGTGTCCGAGGTCGGCCGCAGCCGCCACTTCGACGCGATGGTCGCGAGCGCCAGGGTGGTCTCCACCATCGCGTAGTCGTCGCCGATGCACTTGCGGCTGCCCGCGCCGAACGGGATCATCGCGCCGCGCGGCACCTCGCCGACCCGCTCGGGCGACCAGCGGTCCGGGTCGAAGCGCTCCGGGTCCGGGAACAGCTCGCCGTTGCGGTGCAGCGCGTACGAGCTGTAGAAGACGACCGCGCCGACCGGCAGCCGGACGCCGCCGAGTTCGGTGTCGGCGGTGACCACCCGGGTGACCAGCCACCCCGGCGGGTAGAGCCGCAGCACCTCGGTGACCACCTGGCGGGTGTAGTCCAGCCCGTCCCGGCCATGCGCGTCGACCCCGCCCGAGGCGGCCCAGGCGTCCGCCTCCTCCTGGAGCCGGCGCTCGCAGTCCGGGTTCCGCCCGAGCAGTTGCAGCGCCCAGGCCAGGGCGGTCGCGGTGGTCTCGGTGGACGCGGTGAGGAAGTTCATCACCTGGTCGTGGATCTCCTGGTCGGACAGCCCCAGGCCGTCCTCGTCGCGGGCCGCGAGCAGCCCGGACAGCAGGTCGCCGTGGTCCTCGGCGGAGCCCCGGTAGTCGCGGATGATCGAGTCGATCAGCTCCCGCAGGTCGGCCAGCGCGGCGTCGAAGCGGCGCTGTTCGGGCGCGGGCAGCCGGTACACCAGGCCGACCGGGGCGACCATCCGCTTGTACATGCCCTTGAGCACGATCGGCAGGCCGCGCAGGATCCGGTCGACGTGGCCGACGCCGATGTCGGTGGAGAGCAGCACCCGCGCGCCGATCCGCGCGGTGACGGCGTGCATCCGGTCATTGGCCTCGATGGTCCCGCCGGGGCGCCAGTTCGCCGTCTCGGCCGCCATCTCCTCGCGCATCACCCGGGGGTAGGTGCCGATCCGCTCCCGGCGGAAGGACGGCTGGACCAGCAGCCGCTGGCGCCGGTGGTCGGCGTAGGGGCAGTTGCCGAGGCTGTTGCCCATCAGCAGCTTGGTCTTCTCGTAGAACGGCCCGCCGCGGTCGAAGGTCCGCGGGTCCTTGAGCACCTGGGCGACCAGGTCGGGGTGGCAGACCATGTGGACGGTGCGGCGGCCCATCCTCAGCTCGACCACGTCGCCCTCGTGGGGCAGCGAGGTGAGGAACTCCAGCGGGCGGCGGCGCAGCGGCACCAGGTGCCCCAGCAGCGGCAGTCCGCCCGGCGCGGTGGCGGTCCGCCAGTCCGCGGCGGCGGCACCCGGTCCGACCCCGGTCGTCAGTGCCATCGTCAGCGGCTCCCTTCGCGCTCGGCGGTGTCGTCCGGCTTGCGGATCGTGACCACCGCGTAGCCGAGTTCGGTGATCGCCCCGAACCGGGCGAGGTCCTCCACCATGTAGCGGAACTCCTCCTCGGAGACCTGGGCGCGCAGTTGCTCCCCGTTGCGGGCGAGGTTGTGCCCGACGACCCGGTAGGACGGGCGGACGTGGTCGCCGAGGTCGGTGAAGTCGACGACCTCCAGGCCGGCGGCCCGTACGCAGGCCTCGTACTCCTCCTGGGTGAGCATCGGGCCCTGCTGGTAGTTCTTGATCGCCGCGGCGACCAGGGCCCGGTGCTCCTCGCTCTCCAGCGGGCGCAGCAGGACGAAGTCGGTGACCACCAGCAGGGCGCCCGGCCGCAGCACCCGGGCGAGCCCGGCGAAGGCCTCGGTGCGGGCCTCGGCGTGGCAGATCGACTCGATCGCGACGGCCGCGTCGAAGGAGGCGTCCGGGAAGCCGAGCGCCAGCATGTCGTGGACCTCGAAGTCCAGCGCGTCGGCCAGGCCCAGGGCGGCGGCCAGCTCGGTGGACTGCCGGACCTGGTAGGGGCTGAGCGTGATGCCGGTGAGGTGCACGCCGTGCCGGGCGGCGATCCGGGCGGCGGCCTTGCCGTTGCCGGAGCCGACGTCCAGGACGCGCTGCCCGGGGGCGAGCCGCAGCCGGTCGGCGACGAGGTCGGTCAGCCGGTCGCCGGCCTGCTCGACGGTGTCCGGGTCGATCGGCTCCTCCCAGTAGCCGCCGTGCAGGTAGCCGCCCATGGCCGCGGCGAGGGCGTCGTTCACCCGGTCGTAGAAGGTGCCGAGGTCGTCCCCGGCCCCGGGGGATCCGGTCATCGCCGACTCACTTCCCGTTCCTGGTGGCGACCACCAGCAGGTGGCCGAACTCGGCGACGTCGATCATGTCGTGGGGGTTGAACTGCTCGACCAGCTCGGAGCCGTGCGCCTCGGCGAGCGCCTCGGCGGAACCGCCGATCCGGGCCGAGAGCTCGACGAAGGTGCGGCGCAGGGTGGGGTCGCTGATGTCGGTCAGCTCCTCGAAGCGGAAGCCGGCCCGGCGGAGCATCGGCGGGTAGTCCTCGGCCTGGATCATCGTCATCAGGAACTCCCGCAGGTAGCGGTCGACGGCGGCCCGGCCGGAGTCGGGGATCGGCGCGCGCTCGAAGAAGTCGGTGAGCACCAGCCGTCCGCCCGGGCGCAGCACCCGGGCGACCTGCTCCAGCACATGGGCGCGGTCCGGCATGTGGATGATCGACTCCAGCGCGATCACGGCGTCGAAGGAGGCCTCGGCGAACGGCAGGTCCATCGCGTCGGCGTGCTCGAAGCGGGCCCGGTCGGCCAGGCCCAGGGAGGCGGCCAGGGTGTTGGCCCGCTCGACCTGGCGGCCGCTCACCGAGATCCCGGTGACCTGCGCGCCGGTGCGGCGGGCGATCCGGGTGCCGGGGGCGCCGGTGCCGCAGCCGAGGTCGAGGACCCGGGCGCCGTGGCCGACGGCCAGCCGGTCGGTCATCAGGTCGGTCAGCCGGTCGGTCGCCTCGGCGAGCGGGACGGTGCTGTCCGGGGTGTCCCAGTAGCCGAAGTGCAGGCTCTCGCCCAGGGTGGCGCTGCCCAGGTCGGTGTAGCGGTCGTAGAGCCTGCCCACCTCGACCGGATCGGGGAGGAACGGGAACGCGGGCTGCTGTGCCATCGGGCGCCTTCCTGGCTGGGACCGGCAGCGGGCCGGGACGGGGGAGAGTGGGGGCGGCGGTCAGGCGAGGCCGAGATCCTGGTAGACGGCGTCGGCGATCCGGACGATGCGTTCGCGGTGGCGCTCGTGCTCGACCTTGCCGTTCAGGTGGACGGCCACCACCAGGTCGGCGTCGGGGTCGGCGAAGGCGACGGCGGTCCACAGGCCGTCGTGGCCGAAGGACCGGGGCGAGGCGTGGGTGCCGAAGCTGGTGTAGGCCGGGTCGAGGGTGCGGCATTCGAGCCGCAGGCCGAAGCCCCAGTCGGCGTTGCCGTAGCGGTCGTGCAGCCCGGTGCGGTGGCGGGCGGTCAGCGCGGCCACCGTGGTGGGCGCCAGGACCCTGCCGCCGGCGGCGGCGCCGTCGGCCAGCAGCATCTCCAGCAGCAGGCCGAGGTCGGCGAGCGGGCCGCGGGTGTTGACCCCGGGGACGCAGCGGGTGGTGGCGCCGCGGGTGGACCAGAACCAGGTGGGCTGCGGGGTGTCGCCGAGGTTGCTGACGTGGATCAGCGGCAGCCGGTCGCCGTACGCGTCGTAGTCCTCCGGGGAGAGGTGGACCCTGGTGCGGTCCATCCCGCAGGGGCGCAGGATCTCCTGCTCGACGTACGCCGGGTAGTCGCGGCCGTCGATCGCGGGCAGCAGCCCGGCCAGCACGTACCAGGCCCACCACTGGCTGTAGTTGATGCCGGGGCCGGGCGGGCGCGCGCCGACGGCGGCGGCGTAGGCGCGGCGGCTGCGCTCCTCGTCGGGGCCGGTGACCACGCCGTGCAGCGGGTCGGCGCCGGTGGGCACCGGGCCGGTGTGGGTGAGCAGCTCCATCGAGGTGATGGCCGACTTGCCCGCGGTGCCGAACTCCGGCAGGTAGTGGGCGACCGGGAGGTAGGGGTCGAAGTCGCCGGCCTCCCAGAGCCGGCCGAGGGCGACCGAGAGCAGCGGCTTGGCGCAGCAGTACCAGAGCGGCGCCGAGCCGGCCGACATGGCGACCCCGGGGCGGGCCAGCCCGAGTCCGACGTCGGCCAGCGGCCGGCCGTGCAGCGAGGCGTAGAACTGGGCGCCGGGGGTGGAGGTGCCGACCTCGCGGCGCAGCTCCCGCAGGGTGCGCGGCAGGTTCCCGGCGGCCAGTTCGAGCGCCTCGGTGTCGGCCGGGGCGGGGGCGGCGGCGGGCGGGACGGGCTCCGCGCCGGTGCCGCGGACGGCGCCGGGCGGCGGCTCCGCGGTGCCGGAGCGCAGCGCGGCGGCGTGGCCGGAGCGGTCGCGCTCCAGGGCGGCGTCGACGAAGAACAGCAGGCTGAAGTTGCCGAGGACGGTGACGTCGCCGCGTTCCAGGATCCCGGCGCGGGCCTGGGCCGGGCCGAGCAGCAGGGTGTAGGCGGCGGCGTACGGCAGGTCGATCAGCAGGCCCGGCGGGTCCCCGGCGGCGGGGGTGACCGCGAGCCGGCCGCCGGCCAGGTCGACCAGGACGTCGGCGGCCCCGGCGGTGCCGGGCGGCGGGTCGGTGACCCGCAGGCGCAGGCCGACGGTGCTGCGCGGGGCGGGGTCGGGGGCGGCGAGCCGGCCGGCGGTGCCGGCCAGCCAGTCCGGGGAGAGGAAGGCGGGGGCGGACGGCACCGGCTCACCCCTCGCCGACGGGGACGGCGGGCGCGGGGACCGGGGCGGGCACCGGCGGGCCGGGCACCGCGGGGACGACTTCCGCGGCGAACCGGCGCAGGCCGGCCGTCTCGGGGTAGTCGCGGAACCAGAGCAGGAACTCCCCCACCCCGGCCTCGGTGTACCGGGTGGCCCGCTCGACCAGCTGCTCCGGCGTCCCGTACAGGCTGCGCCGGGCCAGCAGGTCCGGGTGGTGGCTCCAGAACACCACGACGTGCGGGGTGGAGAGCCAGCGGTCGCGCGCCACCCGGTCCTCGAAGACCCGGCTCTCGGCGGCCAGCGCGTGCCGCACCCCGGCCGGGTCCAGCCCGAGCCGCTCGCGGCGGCGGCCGTACTCCGCGATCGCGGCGGCCAGATCGCCGGGCTCGCCCTGCCACTGGACGACGGCGCACTCGCGCACCGCGGCCTCGGGCAGCCGGGCGGCGGCCCCGGGCACGGCGGCGTCCACCCGGACGGCCAGCGGCAGCCGCGGCTGGGCGGGGACCGGCACCGCGTGCGCCCCTGCGAGCGGGACGGCGGGGCCGGGCGCGTCGGTGCGGGTGCCGGACCACAGGGCGCGCAGCGCCGCGATGGTCTCGGCGAGCACGTCCCCCGCGCCGTCGCCGTCGGGGCCGTCGGTCGCGGCGGTCAGCGCCGAGCCGGGCACGGTGCCGGCCGCGACGTGCTCGGGCAGCGCCCCCGCGGCGGTCAGGCCGAGCGAGAGCCGGCCGCCGGAGATGATGTCGGCGCCGGCCGCCTGCTTGGCGAGGACCACCGCGTTGCGGTGCGGCGGGGCCGCGGCGAGCAGGCCGAGGTCGATGCCGGGCACGGTCGCCGCGAGCGCGCCGAGGGCCGTCCACGCCTCGACCACCGGCTGCGGCTCGCGGCGCGGCAGGGTGTCGGTGCGGTCCTCCAGCCAGAACGCGTGGTAGCCGCAGTCCCGGGCCAGCGCGGCGGTGTCGGCGACGGTCCGCCAGGCCTCGGTGCCGCCCAGGCCGGCCAGTTCGAGGCCGGCGCCCTGCGGGGCCGCGACGCTCCAGCGCGGCCCGTCGGCCGCCCCGGCGCTCACCGCTCGCCCCCGGGCACCAGGGCCAGCAGCTCGGCGGGCTTGGCGAGGACGAAGTCCGGCCGTTCGCCGAGGAGTTGGTCGGTCAGGGTCTCGCCCCACAGGGCGGCCGCGGTGGCCGTCCCGGCGGCCCGGCCGCTCTGGATGTCGATCACCGCGTCGCCCACCATGACGGCGCCCGCGGGATCGGCGCCGAGCCGGCGCAGGCCCTCGCGGACGATGTCGGGAGCCGGTTTGGGCCGGTCCACCTCGTCGCTGCCGACCACCGCGTCCAGCAGCGGCAGCAGGCCCACCACGTCCAGCACGGCGCGGGCCCGGTCGCCGGACTTGCCGGTGGCGATCGCGGTGCGGACCCCGCACTCGCGCAGCCGCGCGAGCACCATCGGCACGTCGGGGTAGACCTGGACCTCGTGGATCAGCCGGTGGCTGGCCTCGACGAAGGGCCGCTCCATCTCCCCGGGCAGGTTCATCAGCCGCATGATGTCGGGGAAGTAGCGCCCCTGGTGGGTGCAGTACTCCTCGAACGGCGGCTCACCGTCGCCGACCACCTCGCGGTAGGCGACGGCGAACGCCTGCCGCATCACGCCGAAGCTGTCGATGAGCACGCCGTCCAGGTCGAAGACCACGGTGGGGAACGTCTGATGCGCCGTCATCTGCTTCCGCTTCCTGGAGGGTTGGGCCGCGCTGACCGGACGGGAGGGGCGCGCGGCGGCGTCGGTGCGGCAGGTGGTGCGCGGTGCCGTCAGGCCGCGGCGAGGACGTCCGCGAAGACCTCGGCGAGCCGGTCGAGGACGGCGGTGTCGGCGAGCAGCACCCGGTGGTGCAGCCAGAGGCAGTCGGTGCCGACTTCCTCGGAGACCGGGCAGCGCTTGGCGATCTCGTCGACGTCGCCGATGGCCGGGCCCTCGAAGTAGCCGGCGGTGCGGTAGACGGGCGGGAAGCCCACGAAGGCCGGGATGCCGTGCGCGATCAGCGCGTCCACCACGGCGAGCCGGCGCTCCGCGGTGATGCCGGGGAGGCGGACCATCGCCATGTAGTGCGAGTTTCGGTCGCAGCGCTCGTCGCGGCCCTGCGGGACGACGCCCGGGATCCGCCCGAGCAGCGCGTCCAGGTGCCGCGAGCGCTCCTCGCGCAGCGTGACCTGGGCCTCCAGCCGGGTGAGCTGGCCGCGCAGCACGGTGGCGGAGAACTCGTTCATGCGGAAGTTGGAGCCCTGCGTGAGGTGGGCGTAGAGCCGGTCGCCGGGCGGGCGGCCGCAGCCGTGCCGCAGGTAGGCGTCGCGGTGGGTCTCGTCGTCCGGCAGCAGGACGGCCCCGCCCTCGCCGGCCGTCATGAGCTTGCCGTTCTGGAAGCTGAAGGCGGCGATGCTGCCGAACTCGCCGACCCGGCGGCCGCGCCAGCGGGCCGAGTGGGCGTGCGCCGCGTCCTGCAGGATCGCCACGCCGGCGGTCTCGGCGAGGTCCGCCAGGGCGTCCATGTCGGCGAACTGGCCCGCCATGTGGACCGGCATCACCGCCTTGGTGCGCGGGGTGACCAGCCGGGCGGCGGCCTCCACGTCGAGGCAGTAGGTGTCGGGGCGGATGTCGCAGGGCACCGGCACGGCGCCGACGCGCTGGACGGCCATCGAGGAGGCGATGAAGGTGAAGGCCGGGACGATCACCTCGTCGCCCGGGCCGACGCCGAGCACCGACAGGGCCAGCTCCAGCGCATGGGTGCCGTTGGTGGTGGCGATGGCCCGGTGGGCGCCGTGCAGCTCGGCGAACTCCCGCTCGAAGCTGTCGACTTCACTGCCCCCGTTGCGCCACCAGCCCTCCTGCTCCAGGACGCGCAGCAGTCCTTCGCGCTCCTCGGTGCCGTGCTGCGGCCAGGCGGGGAAGGTCAGGGGCGGCTGGACCGGAATCGATGACATGGATCAGGGCCTCTCGGTCGTGTGCGGCATGGGGGCAGGCCGCCGCACCCGGGGCGGGCCTGCTGCAACCGGTCGAACCGTCGGGCGCAGCCGCCGGGCACGGGATGTGGCGCGACCCGCCGGACTGCCGCTCGGACGTGGGCGTGGCCGCCGGTCGGGAACCTGGGACCGGCCTGCCTCGGGCGTACTGCTCCGTGGGAATAACGGCCGGCAGGGAGGGGCGGAAATACCGTTCGCTCAGCCACGCAAATCATGTCCAGCTCGGCCCGAACACGTCAACACCGTGTCCGGGCCCGGGTCGGGGCGCCTTCGGCACCATCGGTTTCACGCCACTCCCGGACGCGGTGGCGCACGACCGGAACGCCGCTGCCCAGAAGCGTCCGCCCGCCGTCCACCACCGACCTTTTCGGCCGTGGGGACCGTGGTAATTGGCCGGAAGCACATGCCCGGCGGACAAAAGTCGGTCCGGCATGGTGGTACGCCGCCGGGAAATGAACCATGCTCAGGAGCGCGCCGTTCCGCACGTCCCGTCCGGCCCCGGCTGCCCCGCCCGCCAGATCACCGGGCCCACGCACGGGAATTCCGATCATTTCCGATCACCCGGATCACACGAATCACACGGACCACCCGAATCACCCGGATCACCGAAGGCCGAGCACTCGCACGCCCCGGCGATCTCCGGTGATCCGGTGATTCGGTGATCGTTTCGTGCCGCCCGCCGTCCCCGAAAGGAATGCCCGCCCGTGGAAGAGATCAAGGCCCGCCTGCGCAAGGTCCTCGTGGATTCGCTCGAACTCTCCATCGCCCCTTCCGAGATCCCGGACCGCGGGCTCGTCGAGGCGCTCGGACTCGATTCGATCAACACCATCGAGTTCCTGATCTGGGTGGAGAGCGAATTCGGCGTCGAGATCGCCGACGAGGACCTCTCGATCAAGCTGATCGACGACCTCGACCTGCTCGCGGAGTACGTCCACGGCCGGACGGCCGGTGCCGGCACCGGCTCCGGCGCCCCGACCGCCTGACCCCGGGGAGGCGGCAGACATGGCAGAGCGCGCCCTCGCCATCGGGCTCGACGGCATGCCCAGAACCCTGCTCGCCGAGCTCGCCGCCGACGGGGTCATGCCCCGGCTCGGCGCCCTGCTCGCCGAGGGGTACTGCGCCCCGCTGCGCGCCCCCGTCCCGGAGATCAGCTCCACCTCCTGGGCCACCTTCCTGACCGGGACCAACCCCGCCCGCCACGGCATCTTCGGCTTCACCGACCTCGTCCCCGACGAGGGCTACCGGATCTGCTTCCCCAACCTGCTGCACCTGCGCGAGCCCGCCCTCTGGGCCCTCGCCTCCGCGGCCGGCCGGCGCACCGTCTGCCTCAACGTGCCCGGCACCTACCCGGCCCCCGCGGTCGACGGGGTGGTGGTCTCCGGCTTCGTCGCCCCGCGGATCGAGAACGCCGTCACCCCCGACCGGCTGCTGCCCGAACTGCGGCGCTTCAACTACGAACTGGACGTCGAGGTCGGCGACGTCGCGGGCGACCCGCCGGGCTTCCTGGCCCGCGCCGAACGCGCCCTGCGGGCCCGCACCGACGCCATGGTGCACGTCCTCACCCAGGAGCCCTGGGACCTCGGCATCGCCGTCCTCACCGAGACCGACCGGGTCCACCACTTCCTCTGGCGGTCCGTCGAGGACCCCGCCGATCCGCTGCACGGCGCCGTCCTCGACTTCTACCGGCTGGTCGACGAGTGCGCCGGACGGCTCGCCGACATCTGCCGCCCCGAGGACGAGCTCTTCCTGGTCAGCGACCACGGATTCGGCCCCGTCGACCGGCAGTTCTACCTCAACGCCTGGCTGCGGGAGGCCGGCCACCTCGCCGACACGGACACCACCGGCCGGCTCGCCGACCTCGACGGCCGCAGCCAGGCCTTCGCCCTCGACCCGGCCCGGATCTACCTCCACCGCAAGCACCGCTTCCCCCGCGGCGGCCTCACCGACGCCGAGGCCGACGCGCTCACCGAGGAGATCGCCGCCGAGCTGCTGCGGCTGCGCGGCGACGGCACCCGGGTCGGCACCGACGTGGACGGCCCGCTGCTGGTCTCCGCCGTCCACCGGCCCGCCGAGCTGTACCACGGCCCGCTGCTCGACCACGCCGCGGACCTGCTCGCGCTGCCCGCCCCGGGCGTCCAGCTGCGCGGCGCCTTCGGCGGCACGGCGCCGCTGCGCACCGACACGCTCACCGGCACCCACACCCGCGAGAACGCGCTGTTCTACCGCCGCGGTGCCACCCCGCCGCCCGCCGGGCCGGACGGACCGGCCTCGCTGGACATGCTCGACGTCGCCCCGACCCTGCTCGCCGCCGTCGGCGTCCACCCGCTCGGCCTCGACGGCACGGTCGCCCTCGGTGCGGGCGGAGGGGGTGGCGGGTGAGCGAACTCCTGCTGCTGAACGGCCCCAACCTCGGCACCCTCGGCACCCGGCAACCGGAGATCTACGGCACCACGACGCTGGCCGAGATCGAGGCCGCCGTCGCCGAGGAGGCCGCCGTCCGCGGCTGGAAGGTCGTCGCCGCCCAGCACAACGGCGAGGGCGAGCTGATCGACGTCCTCCAGCGGCACGGCGGCGTCGCCGGCGCCGTGGTCAACCCGGGCGCCCTGATGATCGCCGGCTGGGGGCTGCGCGACGCGCTCGCCGACTTCGCCCCGCCGTGGATCGAGGTGCACCTGTCCAACGTCTGGGCGCGCGAGGGCTTCCGCCACAGCTCGGTGACGGCCCCGCTGGCCTCCGGCGTGGTGATGGGCATGGGCGCGCTCGGCTACCGGCTCGCCGCCCGCTCGCTGACCCTGCTGGTGCCCGACGACCGCCCCTGAGCCCCACCGCCCCGAGGAAGGACCCAGATGCCACACCCCGGCCGGGTGGCCGTGATCGGACTCGACTCGGCGACCCCGCAGTTGCTGTTCGACCGGTTCGCCGACGACATGCCCGTGCTCACCGCCCTGCGCCGGCGCTCCCTGTGGGGCCCGATGCGCAGCGTCGACCCGCCCATCACCATGCCCGCCTGGTCCTGCATGATGTCCGGCCGCACCCCGGGCGAGCTGGGCGTCTACGGCTTCCGCGACCGCGCCGCGCACGACTACGGGCCGCTGGCCTTCGCCACCTCGCACAGCATCAAGGCGCCGCGGATCTGGGACGAGATGACCGCCGCCGGCCGCGACAGCGTCGTGCTCGGGGTCCCCGGGACGTACCCGACCACCCCGATCCGGGGCGCCATGGTGTCCTGCTTCCTCGCGCCGTCCACGAAGGCCCAGTACACCTCTCCCCCGGACCTCCGCGACGAGATCGAGAAGCTCACCGGCGGCTACGCGCTGGACGTGGAGAACTTCCGCTCGCCCGAACTCGCCCGGGTCTCCCAGCAGATCTTCGACCTCAGCGAGCAGCGGTTCCAGGTCGCCCGGCACCTGGCCACCACCCAGGACTGGGAGTTCCTGTCCTTCGTCGACATGGGGCCGGACCGACTGCACCACGGCTTCTGGAAGTACTGCGACCCGGAGCACCCCCGGCACGAGCCCGGCAACCCGTACGTGAACCTCTTCCGCGACTACTACCGGGCGCTGGACCGGCACATCGGCGAGTTCCTGGCCTGCCTGCCGGAGAACACCACCGTCATGGTGGTCTCCGACCACGGCGCCCAGCCGATGGTCGGCGGACTGTTCATCAACGAGTGGCTGCGCCGGGAGGGGCTGCTCGTGCTCGCCGAGGAGCCGTCCGGGCCGACCCCGATGAGCAAGGCGAAGGTCGACTGGAAGCGCACCACCGCCTGGGCCGAGGGCGGCTACTACGGCCGGATCTTCCTCAACGTCGAGGGCCGCGAACCGCACGGCACGGTGCCCGCCCGGGAGTACCAGGACACCCTGGACCGGATCGCCACCGCGCTGGAGCGGCTCCCCGACGACGCCGGCCGGCCGATGGGCACCCGGGCGCTGCGGCCCGACCAGCTCTACCCGGAGGTCAACGGCATCGCCCCGGACCTGCTGGTCTACGTGGGCAACCTGCGGTGGCGGGCGCTCGCCACGCTGGGCATGGGCCAGGGGCTGTACACCACGGAGAACGACACCGGCCCGGACCACGCCAACCACGGGGACACCGGGATCTTCCTGCTGGACTCCCCCGGCATCACCCCGGGCCCGGCGGAGGGCCTGTCCCTCTACGACGTCGCACCCGCGCTGCGCGAACTGCTCGGCCTGCCCGGCGGCCGGCTGCCGCACTGAGCCCGGCCGCGGCACCGCGGGCCCGGCGGACCGTCGAGGTCCCGCCGGGCCCGCGTCATTCCCCGTCGGCGGTGCGCCGGGCCAGCAGGAGGGCGCCGTGCAGGGAGGCCCGGGCCCCGCAGCGGGCCCGGCGGACGGCCGGCGGGGGGACCCCGGGCCGGGCCAGCCGGCGGGCCTCCCGCCGCACCCGGGCGACCAGCCCCGGCACCCCGTGCCCGAACCCGCCGCCCAGCCGCACCTCGGCGCACTGGAGCAGCTCGCCGAGGTTGACCACCGCGACCGCCAGGGCGGCCGCCGTCTCCTCCAGCGGCCCGACCGCCCAGGCCCGGCCCTGCGCCAGTCCGGCCCGGAACTCCTCGGCGCCGAGCGGCCCGGCGCCGCGGGCCGCGGCGGCCCGGGCCAGCGTCGCCGTGCCGGAGGCCACCGCCTGGAGGCAGCCGGAGCGCCCGCAGACGCAGACGGCGCCGCCGGGGTCGACCACCAGGTGGCCGATCTCGGCGGCGCCTCCGTACGGGCCGGTGTGCAGCCGGCCGCCGAGCACCAGTCCGCCGCCGACGCCCGTCCCCAGGCCCAGGTAGGCCAGGTCGCGGACGCCGCCGCGGTCGGCCTCGGCGAGCGCGGCCAGGTTGCCGTCGTCCTCGAACCGGACCGGGACGCCCGGCAGGATCCGCTCCAGCACGGTGTCCAGCCGCAGCCCGGCCCAGGAGGGCCGGGAGGGCCAGGTGGTGAGCCGGCCGTCCCGGACGGTGGCCGGCAGGGCCAGGCCGGCGGCGCGGACGGCGCCGGGGCCGTCCGGTCCGGTTATCCGGGCGACCGCCGCGGCGAGCGCCGCCAGATCGGCCTCCCGGTCCGCCTCCCGGCCGCCCGCACCGCCGGTCCGGTGCGGCCAGTCGAAGCGGGCGTGCACCGGACCGCGGAGGCCCGGGCGTTCCAGGACCAGGGCGGTCTTGGTACCGCCGATGTCGATCCCCAGCAGTGTCACGGACCGGGCCTCCCCGGGGAGTTCGGCGACGTTACGGCGTCCTACAGCACGCTGTAGAGGTCGACGGCGTTGCCGTCGGGGTCGAGGACGATCGCGTAGTGCTGGCCCCACACGGCGTCCCAGGGCTCCTTGTGGCCCACGTAGCCGGCGTCCACCAGCTCGCGGAACTTGGCGTCGACGCCCGCCGCGTCCGGGAACTCGAAGGCGACCGCGAAGCGGTTGCCGCCGGTCGGCGCCTGCCACTCCGGGTCGAAGCTGTGGATGGTCTCGACCGGGTCCCAGGCCAGCCGCAGGCCGCCGGGCAGGACCACCTCGACGTGCGGGGAGGTGTCCGCCTCGGCCGGGATGTCGAGTCCGAGGAGGCGGTAGAACGCCAGGGACTTGGCCAGGTCGTCGGCCACGATCGCGAACAGGGTCAGCTTCGGGACTGCCATGAGCAGTGCTCTCTCTCGGTCGGTTGTCGTGCGGGGGGTGCGTCCGGGCCGGGCTCAGCCGCGCTGCAGCGTGAGCCGGTCGCGGGCCGCCTTGGGCATGCCGGCGACCACGCGGTCCCAGGAGTGCTCCACCATCTCCTGCAGTTCGGGGGTCGGAACGGTGGAGTCGAGGACGACCGTGTTCCAGTGGCGCTTGTTGACGTGGTACCCGGGCCCCACGGCCGGGTACTGGTCGCGCAGGTGGAGCGCGAGGTCCGGTTCGCACTTGAGGGTGACCTGGGCCGACTGGTCCGGCGTCTCGTCCTGGAGGATGGCGAAGACCTTGCCCTCCACCTTGAACACCGTCGCGCCGGGGCCGAACGCCTCGTCGTCGGTGGTGCCCGGCAGTTCCAGTGCGAAGTCGAACAGCTCCTGCGGAGTCATCGCCCCATCCTTCCGTCGTCCTCAGAGAGTTGGGGCCCCAGTGGCACCAGGGGACGGGTCCAGCCTAGGCCGTGCGCGGAGTCCGCACGGCCACGACACCGGGCGCGGCGGGGAGATGTCCGAAATCAGTCCGTCGCCCACCGGCCCGTCGCCCACCGGTCCGTCGCCGCGGACGAGCCGGTCGGCCGGTTCAGTCGGCGCCCGCCCCGTCCGCGTCCAGCCGCTCGGTGGGGATCGACACCTGGGCCCAGATCCCGGCGTGGCTGGCCACCTTGGTGAACCGGTCGGACAGCCGGTGGAACAGCGCCCCGGGCCGGCCGTCCGGCGGGAGGGCCCGGACGTCCAGGCCGCCCCAGTCGTTCATCGCCCGGACCAGCAGCGGGTCCACCGGCACCCACACCCCGTCGACCAGGAACTCCGCCCAGCAGTGCGGGGTGGAGTACGGCTGGGCCACCAGCAGGCCGAAGGAGAAGCGGGTCCGCAGCCCGCGCCGCTCCCCCTCGGACACCAGCCAGGCGGCCGCGCCGCCGCAGTCCGCCATCCGGGTGCGCCACATGAACGCCTGGTCCCAGCGCACCGCCTCGGGCAGCAGGAAGAACCCGATGTCCCCGACCTCGTTCAGCAGCTCCCGGACGCCGGACGGCAGCTCGGGCCACTCGTGGACCGGCCGGACGACCAGCCCGGCCAGCCGGGCGTCCACCGGCCCGCCCTCGACCGGCCGCCGGCCCGCGGCGGTGAGCACCCCGTACCCGCAGGGTCCGGGATGCCCGGGCACCGGGCAGCCCGCCGTCACCTCCAGCCGGTAGGCGGGGGCGCCCGCCGTCAGCGCCCTGGCCCAGGAGCGCATGGACCGGCTCTGCACCGAGACCAGGCCCAGGTGCAGGGCGGCGTTGCCGAGGTCGTACGCGTCGTGGAGCCGGTCCTCGCCCTCGCCGACGTACGGCACGCCGGCGGCGGTGAGGGCGGCGAGCAGCTCCGGCCGGATCCCGTGCTGGCGGCGGGCGCCGGTCGCGGTGACGGCGAAGCGCCGCTGCCGGTCGGGCAGTTGCCGCAGGCGCCGGACGAGCGCGTCGAGCTCGGCGGGTTCCGGCACCTGCGGGCGGCGGGTCGGGCTGCCGACGGTGGTCGCCATCGGGGGTTCCTCCGGGTCGCTGGAAGGTCAGTCGATGTAGCCGAGGGCTTCGAGGCGCGCGGCCACCTCGTTCTGCTCCTCCGCGCTGTACGGTGCCGCCACCGGGGCCGCCGTCCGCTCCAGCGCGCGGAGCACGCCGTCGACCCCGTCCGCGGAGGCCTCGGAGCCCTCGGGGGCCTCCTCCGCCGGGGCGAACGGCGAGAAGCCGGCCAGCCGCGGCAGCACGCCCTCGGCGTACAGCTCCATCGAGCGGATCGCCTCGGGGCCCACGATGTCGCCGAAGGCGAACTCCGCGAACAGCGTGTTGAAGAAGCCCTCCCGGGCGGCGGCCTCGATCCGCTCGGCGACGGTCGCCGGGGAGCCGACGAACACCAGGTTGTGGTCCAGCAGGAACTTGAAGTCGTGGCACCCGGCCAGGATGTCGGCGGTGCTGAGCCTGCTGGCCGGCGCGGCCGGGGTGCCGGAGCGCTGCACCGAGCCGTAGCGCAGGGTGTTCACCAGCGCGTCGTAGACCTGCGCCTCGGCCCGGGCCTCCGCCTCGGCGTCGGTCTCGGCCACGTGCACCAGGCTCCAGTAGCCGATGTTCGGCTCGCCCGACCAGCCGGCCTCCCGCCACCAGTCGGCGAAGTGCCGGTAGACGGTGGCCGTCGCCGCGCGCGGCACGATCATCGTCGAGGCGGTGTGGCCGCCGATCGAGGCCAGGTAGCGCAGGATGGACCGGTCCCCGGTCGGGATCCACAGCGGCGGGTTCGGGCGCTGCACCGAGCCGAAGGACAGCTCGACGCCGCGCAGCTGGTGCACCGGCCCGTCGAAGTCGAACGGCCCGTCCGCCGCGAGGGCGGTGCGCAGCAGGTCGGCGCACTCGCGGTTGAGGACCTTGCGGTTGGCGAAGTCGGCGCCGAACGGCACGAACGGCTCGTCGCTGACCCCGGAGGCCAGGCCCACCTCCAGCCGGCCGCCGAGCAGCTGGTCGAGGGTGGCCACCTCCTCGACGATGTGCAGCGGGTGGCGCAGCGGCGGGACCCAGCCCATCGGCCCGACCCGGATCCGCTCGGTGCGCAGCGCGGCGCCGGTGGCGAAGGCCACCGGGGAGGACATCCAGCTCTCCCGGGGCGTGCAGTGGTGCTCGACCGAGAAGGCGTAGTCGAAGCCGAGCCGGTCGGCGGCCTCGACCTCCTGCCACAGCTCGTCGTAGCGGGCCCGGACGGTGAGGTTCTCACGGCCCCAGACGTGGGAGAAGTAGGCGGTTTTCATCAGCGGCTCCAGACGGGTTCAGGGGTGGGCGGCGGGGGCCGGAGCGGCGGGGGCGACGCGGTCGGCCGCCGCGTAGAAGAGGTCGACGCAGGAGGCGAGGACGGTGATCTCGGCGAGCGAGTCGCCCGCGCGGGCGCCGCCCGCTCCGCCCGGAGCGCCGGCGGCCCGGCCGAGCCGCCGGGCGAGTTCGTCGACCTGGCGCCGGTACTCGGCGCCGACCGGCTCCTCGGGCAGCGGGACGTCCTCCTCGCGGCCGCGCCGCAGCACGGTGAGCGAGGAGCGGGCCAGCCGGTGCGGGCTGAAGCCGAAGGTGCCGCGCAGCACGGCGACGCCCTCGGTGCCCTCGACGGTGATCACGGTGCTGTCCAGCGGCTGGTGCGAGGCCCAGCGGGACTCCAGGCTCACCGCCACGCCGGTGGCGGTGAGCAGCAGGCCCCGGGCGGTGTCCTCGACGCGTTCGGCGGGCGGGCCGGACGCGTCCCCGGCCGAGCCGGCGGCGCGGCTGCTCCAGTCGGCGGCGCCCTCCGCGCGGCCCAGCCAGTCGCCGGACAGCGTGCCCAGGACCCGGGTGACGGCGGGCCAGCCGAGCAGGTCGAGTCCGACGTCCAGGAGGTGCCAGCCGAGGTCCAGCAGGGCGCCCCCGCCGGCCAGCCGGCGGTCGGTGAACCAGCCGTCGCGCTGCGGGATGCCCGCCGCCCTGGTCCAGTTGAGGCCGAGCGCGCGCAGCTCGCCGAGCTCCGGCAGCAGGGCCGCCAGCGCCCGGACGTCGGCGCGGTGGCGGGCGGCGCTCCAGGCGTGCACCCCCGCGCCGGAGACGGCGGCGGTGCCCAGCTCGCGGGCCTCGGCGCCGGTCCGGCAGACCGGCTTCTCGACGAACACCGGCACCCCGCGCCGCAGCAGCGCCCGCGCGGCCGGGACGTGCAGGTGGTTGGGCAGCGCGACCACGGCGACGTCCAGCGGGACGTCCGCGAGCTCCTCCGCGCGGGCCGCGACCCGGACCGCGCCGCCGGACGGCGCGAGGGCTCGGGCGGCCGCCGGGTCGGCGTCCACCACCGCGGCCAGCTCGAAGTCCGGGTGCTCCGCCAGCAGCGGAGCCCAGACCTCGCGGGCCACCCAGCCGGCGCCCAGCACGGCGGTGCGCAGCGGCGCGGGGGCGGTGCTCAAAAGCGCGCACCTCCGTCCACCACGAGGGTGTTGCCGCTGACGTAGGAGGCGCCCGGGGAGAGCAGGAAGGCGACCGCGGCGGCGACCTCCTCGGGCTCGCCGAGCCGCCCGGCGCCGATGAACTTGAGGACGAGGTCGCGCTCCTCCGGCGAGAAGTCCATGACCTCGGCCCGGATCGCGCCCGGCGCCACCACGTTGACGGTGATGCCGTGCTTGCCGACCTCGCCGGCCAGCGAGGCCGCCCACGGCTGCAGGGCGCCCTTGGTGGCGGCGTAGGCGCTGTGGCCGGGCAGGCCGCTGGTGCCGGCCCGCGAGCCGAACAGCACGATGCGGCCGTACTTGGCGCGCATCATCGGCCGCAGGCAGGCCTTGGCCAGGTTGACCGAGCCGGCCAGGTTGACCTGGAGCAGGGTGTCCAGCGCCGCGGCGTCGGTGGCCATCGCCAGTCGGCGGGTGCGCAGCCCGGCGGCGGCGACCAGGCCGTCGATCCGGCCGAAGCGCTCCAGCGCGGCGCCCGCCAGCCGGCCGGGGCCGTCCGGGTCGGCCAGGTCGGTCTGGACCGGGATCAGTGTGCCGCCGGCCGCGGTGACCTCGGCGGCGAGCTTCTGCACCCGCTCCTCGCCGCGGTGGTAGCCGGCGATGACGGTGGCGCCGAGGGCGGCGAGGTGGCGGGCGCAGACCCGTCCGATGTCCCCGGAGGCTCCGGAGACCACGACCACCCGGCCGTGCTGTCCCATGCTGTCCGCGATGCGGGCGGAAGTGTCGCCCATCAGTCGGCCTCCTTCGCGATGACGAGATGACAAGGGGTGCCCTCGATGGGCAGTCGGCGGACGATGTCGGCGCCCGCCTCCGCCAGCCCCGCGGCGAGCGCGTCGAGGGTGGGCCAGTCGGTACCGCCGTGGGTCAGCCAGTCCAGGGCGAGTTCGGCGCCGCCGGCGAGGTCCGGCGCGGGGCCCGCGGCGGACCGGTCCCCGGACGGGGCCACCGGCGGCAGGAAGACGTCGTCGACGAGCAACCGCCCGCCGGGACGCAGGAGTTCCAGCAGCTCGCCGAGGCGGGCGCCGGAACCCGGGTCGTGGATCGCGTTGGCCACCACGACCAGGTCGGCCGTGCCGCGCGGCGGCCGCGGCCCCACGGTGGCGCGGCCCTGCTCGACGGCCGCCCGCACCGCCGGGGCGGGCGGGCCGGCCAGCCGGCCGGACTGCCAGAGGTGGCCGGTGGCGGCCGGGTCGGCTGCCAGCAGCCGCTCCAGGTAGCGGCCGGGGCCGGCGGTGACCTCCACCAGCCGGGCACCGGGCCGCGGACGCAGCAGCCGCAGGCCCAGGGCGGTGCGGGCGCGGGCGGCCGGGCCGCTCATCGCGCCCTGGTAGGCGCGGACCAGCGCGGCGTGCCCGGGGTCGTCGGCGGGCCGGGTCTCGAAGGCGCGCCCGGCCAGGCCGGTGCGGGCCGCGGCGACCAGCGCCTCGCGGGTGACCAGGTCGCGGGAGAGGAGTTCCTCCAGCTCGACGAAGGCGGTCAGCTCGGCGGCCGGGACGCGCGGCCCCGCCGTACTCGCAGAGCCGTCCCCGCCCCCGCCGTCGGCCGTGGCGTCGAGCAGGCCGAGCGCGGTCGCGGTGTCCAGCAGCAGTTCCAGGGCGCGCGGGTCGCAGTCCGCCGCGGCGCTCAGCTCGGCGAGCCGGACGCCGTCGGCGAGCGCGTCCAGCAGGCCCAACCGGTGCAGGGCGAAGAGCAGTTCGGCGGCCTTGTAGGCGCGGGCCGCGGCGATCGCGCGCGGGGTGAGCCGGTAGCGGGGCGCGGCGGCGGCCTTCCCCGCCGCGGTGCGCGGCAGGGCGGCGCGCAGCACGAAGCTGTCGGGGACCTTGTACGGGGCGAGGTGCCGCTCGGCGTGGGCGCGCAGTTCCTTCTCGTCCGGGCCGCCGGAGGCGACCACCACCTCGGCGACGATGCCGTCCTCGCCCTCGTGGGCGCGGCGCCGGGCGCCGACCCTGACCTCCCGCACGCCCTCGTGGCCGCGCAGCACCGCCTCGATCTCCAGCGGGGCGACCCAGCGCCCGCCGCGCCGCACGGCGGTGCCCTCGCGGCCGAGGATGCGCAGGGTGCCCTCGTGGGAGAGCGCGAGGTCCCCGGTGTCGTGCCAGTCGGGCACCGCCTCGGTGCGGATCCGCAGCAGGCCGGGCCCGTCCCCGGCGTCGGCGCCGGTGGCGCGGTCGACGAGGCGGGCGGTGACCCCGGGCAGCGGGGAGCCGACGCTCAGCGGGGCGAGGCCGGCCGGTCCGGACAGCACGGCCCCGAGTTCGGTGGAGCCGTAGTTGCGGGCGAGGCCGATCCCGTAGGCCTCCTGGAACAGCGCGTCCAGGGCGGCGTCGACCGGTCCGGCCCCGACCATGGCGATCCGCAGCGCCGGGGCGGGCGGCGGCTCGTCCGGGGCGGCCCGGCGGGCCTTCAGCCGGCGGCGGGTGGCGAGCAGCCGGGCGGTGGCGGGCACCAGCGCCAGGACGGTGGCGCCGGCGGCGAGTTCGCGGCCCGCCTCGCCGAGCGCGGTGGGCGGCACCGGGCGCAGGGAGGCGCCGGTGAGCAGTCCGCCGCAGAGCCAGCCGAGCGCGTAGGCGTGCGAGAGCGGGACCGGCAGCAGCAGGACGTCGCGCGCGGTGAGGCCGACGCCGTCGCGGTAGCGGCGGGCCTCGGAGAGCCAGCTCGCCTCGGGGCGGCGGACCAGTTTGGGCGCGCCGGTGGAGCCCGAGGTGGGCAGCAGCACGGCCGGCCCGTCCGCGGCCTTGCGACCGGGGGTGCCGAGCAGCTTCCCGGTGCCGGGCTCCAGCATCCGCCCGCCGCCGGCGGCCGCCAGCAGCCTGGCGACCTCGGCGTCGGGGGTGTCCGGGGCGACCGGCAGCGGGCGGGCGCCGGCCGTGAGCAGCGCCAGCAGATCCACCACCCACCCGCTGCCGTTGGGCTGACGGAGCACCACGGCCTCGCCCTCGACGCCCTCGGCCGCGAGCGCGTCGGCCGCTGCCCGGGCCCCGGCCAGGAGGCCGCCGGCGGTCAGGCCCGGCAGCACCTCCCGGTCGGGGTCGAGCCGGCCGACGGCGCCGAGCAGCGTCTGCGGGCCGGGCCCGGCCCGGTCAGACATCGGCGCCCGCCAGGTAGTCGGCCTTGGCCCGCTCGATCATGCCGCGGATCCGGGGCGGGGCGTAGGTGGGCGCGGCGCACAGCTCGTCGAGGGTGATCTCGCTCTCGAAGTACATCGAGAGGGTGTCCCAGGGGGTGAAGCAGCCGTGGCAGGCGCTCAGCCGGGGCTTCGGCGCGAGCAGGGCCTGGTAGAGACCGCTGGAGCCGAGCTTGTCGAGGACCGACTCGGCCTCGTCGGAGAGCACGTTGCCCATGTCGGAGAACCAGATGTTGGGGCAGGGGGTGACCACCCCGTCGCTGAAGGTGGAGACCACCAGCCGGGGCAGGTGGCAGCGGAAGGTCCGGCGGCCCTCGTGGTAGAAGCTCAGCAGCCGGTCGAAGTACGGGCGCGGCGGCAGGATGCCGGCGAACTCCTCGTAGCGCCGCGCGAGCTCCTCGATGTGGCCGACCTGGTCGGGCCGCACCTTGAAGGTCTCGGAGTCGGGCCCGCGCACCGGGAACGGGAAGAAGGTCGGCAGGTTCTCGAAGCCGGAGAGCCAGCCGGCGAACTCGCACAGCTCGGTGACGCTGCGGTCGTTGAGGACCCCGTAGATCTCCACCGGCAGGCCGGACTCCAGGATCCGGCTGATGGTGCGGATCACCTTGGCGTGCAGCGACTCGGACTGCACCCGGTAGCTGTTGCCCTGGTAGAGGTGGCTGTCCAGGGAGATCTGCAGGACGACGTTGCCGAACGAGCGCAGCCGGGCCAGCTGCTCGTCGTTGACCAGCACGCCGTTGGTCTGGACGACCAGCACCTCGTAGTGGGCGGACTGCTCCTCCAGGAAGTCCATGACGCCGCGGACCAGGAAGATCTCACCGCCGGTCACCTTGAGCAGCGGCAGGTCGAAGCGGCCGTGCAGCCGGCCGGCGACGGTGTTGATCCGCTGGCCGAGGTCGGTGGTCGGCGAGTAGTCGTCGCGCTTGGGCGGGTCGAAGATGAGCTTGAGGGAGTGGCCCTCCTTGAGGTTGCTCTGGCCGGTCAGGCAGTAGGTGCAGCTCAGGTTGCAGGAGTCCTCGTTGATGACGAGGTCGTTACCGATCAGGGGGAGCGGCGTGGACGGCATGGGGGTCTCGGTCCTTTCGCGGGCGGTCGGCGTGACGGGCGCGGTGGTCCGATCGGGCGGGTCAGCCGGGCGGGCCGGGGCGCAGCCAGTGGCGGTCGGCGTACGGGTGCCCGGCGGCGGCGCCGTGGGCCCGGGCCCGGGCCAGCAGCGCGTCGCGCAGCGGGCCGGGCCCGCCGAACAGCGCGACCGCCTGGCCCGCGTAGTGCTCGGCGCCCGCCAGCCACCGGTCGAGGTCGGCGGGGGTGAGCGGGTCGCAGTGGGCCACCAGACCCGCGTGGTCGCGGTGGCGCAGTCGGTAGGGGAAGTCCTCGTACCAGGCCGTGCCGGGGGCGGCCAGTTCTTCGACGGCGGCGCGGACCAGCGCGTGGTCCACGTGCCGGCCGGCGGCGAGCGGGGCGTGCAGCCGGGTGCCGGGCGGGCACCAGGGGCGCAGGGCCCCGGCGAGCGCGGCCGCAAGCGCCGCGTCGTCGGGGTGGGGAGGGCCGAAGAGTCGGGGGGCGGCGCGGTAGCGCGGGCGGCCGGCGGTGGTGCGCAGGGCGGCGTCGGGCAGGCCGAGGGAGATCCGGGTGACGCCGAGGGCGGCGAGGGCGGCGCGGTCCTCGCGGCGGCGGACGGCGGGTTCGGCGATCAGCCGCCAGCCGTCCGGGCCGTTCGCGCCGTCCGCCGGATCCGCGTCGCGCGGTTCCTCGGCTCCGTCCGCTGCGTCCACTCCGTCTGGTCCGTCCGGTCCGCCCGCTCCGTCGAAGACCGTGACGACGGTGACCGGGAGGCCGGCGGCCGTCCAGCGGGCGATCCGGCCGCCGAGCGACCAGACCGCGTCGTCGGGGTGCGGCGAGACCACCACGTGCCCGGGCGGCGCGCCGCTCACGGCGCACCCTCCGTCACGGCGAGGACGGCCTCGGCGTACCGCTCGGGGCTGCCCTCCGGGCCGAGCAGGGCGGTCAGTGCCCGTACCGAGGGCCGGGGGTGCAGTTCGGCGAAGCGCGCGAGGTTGCGGTCGTGCTGCTCCCAGCGGTCCGGGCGGGCGTGGCTGAGGTGCACCCCGAAGGCCTCCGGCACCAGTCGGCGGCGGGCGCCCAGATCGTGCAGCCGGAGGCCGAGTTCGAGGTCCTCGCAGCCCCAGATCCGGCCGAACTCCTCGTCGAACCCGCCGGACTCCCGCCACAGCGCCGACGGCACAGCGGAGTTGGCGCCGATCAGGCCCAGCCACGGGGCGACGTCCGGCACCGTTCCGGCCGCCATCGCCTCGACGGCCCGCTCCAGCGCGTTGGCCACGGTGCGCCGCCGCGGGTTGCGGTCCGGCGGCGCGGCGGGGTCGCCGAGCCCGGCCGCGAACTCCCGCACCGCCTCCGGGGGGGCGTCCGCAACCTCGCCCAACAGCCTCACGGCGGTCGGGAGTTCGCGCATCCGCCCGTGCAGGAAGCAGTCGGGTGCGACGGCCTCGGCATAGGCCGCGAGGAAGCCCGGGCCGACGATCACGTCGGCGTCCAGGAACACCAGCCAGTCCGCCCCCTCCGCCGCCGCGGCCCCGGCGTTGCGGGCCGCCGCCCGGCCCCGGCGGGGGCCGGGCACCACGTGCAGCGGCAGCCAGTCGCGGGCCTCGCCGAGCAGCCCGGCGAGGCCCTCGGCGCCCGGCCCGGCCGGGTCGTTGTCGTCGACCACGACCACCAGGTGGCCGGGGGCACCGGTCTGCGCGGCCAGGCAGGCGAGCGTCACCCGCAGCCGCTCGTGGTCGCCCCGGGTGGGGATGACCACGGCCGCCGGTCCGTCCGGGGCGGAACGCGTGCGTGGGTGCATCGGGTCGGCCTTCCGCGTACGGGGCGACCGGCGCGGCCCGTCGCACACCGGCCGCCGGGAGACGCGGGACGGACGCCGGGAACGCAGACGGGCGCACTGCCGGAATACGGGGGGATCAGTGCGTGAAGATGCACGGGGAACAGCCGTCGGCGCGTCATTCCTCGGCGAGCGGCACGCCCCGAGACTCTAACGGCGGGCGCGCGAAGTCAACCGGGCGAGCGGAATCACCCAGTACTTTTCGGAAACGCACCGACGGCCGCCGGAAAGGATCTTCCGCGGCCGACCGACCCGGTGCCCGCGATTCCGCTTTCCGCGGTAACACCTGCTTGACGGACGATCAATTACCCGACCGGGCACGACAGAAGATCGCCGGAATTCGGTCATCCTGCCGTGTACCGATATCGCTGCGAAATGCGTAGTGTTACGGTCGGCCCTGGACCGCCGGTCATCGGCGCATGCCGTGCACCGGTGGAGAACCGGCCCCCCACCACCGCACTCCCCTCCGGCGGATCCCCGGGCAGCGCGACGTCCCGGACCCGGAACGCAGGTGCTGTCCACTCTGGAGGCAAACCCTGTGCCACCCACGCCCCGTGCCCTCGTCATCGGTATCGACGGGGGAACCTTCGACGTCATCGACCCGCTGATCGCGCGGGGCCTGCTCCCGAACCTGGCGGGACTGCTCCGCACCTCCGCCGTCGCCCGGACCACCACCACCTGGCCCGCGCACACCGCGCCGGGCTGGAGCACCTTCGTGACGGCGGGCCAACCCGGCAGGCACGGCATCTACCAGTTCTACGACACCCAGGAACCCGGGTACCGGGCCCGGGTCACCCAGGCCGGCGACCTCGGCCGCTCCTCGGCCTGGGACTGGCTGGCCGCCCAGGAGTACACCCTGGGCCTGATCAACATCCCGATGTCGCATCCGCCCGCCGACCTGCCCGGCTACCAGATCAGCTGGCCGCTGGAGCGGACCCTGCGGCACTGCCGGCCCGACTCGCTGCTGCGCGAACTCGCCGCCGCCAAGGCCCACTTCCAGTCCGACCTGGCCACCATGTTCCGCGGTGACATGGGCTACCTGGAGCAGGCCGAGCAGAACGTCGAGGCCCGGGTCCGCTCGGTGCGCCACCTGATGACCACCCGGCCCACCGACGTGGTGATGGTCGTGCTGACCGAGGCCGACCGGGTCGGCCACCACTACTGGCACTTCGAGGACCCGGACCACCCCCGGCACGAGCCCGCCCCGGCCGGCAGCGGCTGGGAACTGGCCAACACCCGGGTGTACCGGGCGATCGACACCGCCGTCGGCGAACTGCTCGCCCTCGTCGACGAGGACACCGTGGTCACCGTGGTCTCCGACCACGGCCTCGGCCAGGGCCGGTACGGCCTCGCCGTCCACCGGATCCTGGAGGAGGCGGGCCTGCTGGCCACCGAGCCGGGCGAGGCGCCCGCCGACGGCGCGGCGAGCTGGTTCGCCTCCGGCGGCCGCCGGATCGACTTCACCCGCACCGCCGCCTACATGCCCGTCCCCGGCAGCTACGGCCTCAACCTCAACCTCCGGGCCCGGCAGCTGCGGGGCATCGTCGCCCCGCGCGACCGGGACCGGGTGAGCGCCGAGGTGGCCGCCCTGTTCGAGGGCCTCAAGGGCCCCACCGGCGACCCGGTGTTCCGGGCCGTCCTGCCCAGTGCCGAGGCCTACCCGGGGCCGCTGCGCGGACGCGCCCCCGACCTGCTGCTGCTGCCCGCCGACGAGTCCGTCCTGCCCGTCACCGACCTCACCGGCGAACTCTGGCAGCCCAGCGCCCAGACCGGCCTCCACCGGCACGAGGGCATCTGGGCGCACCGCTCGCCGCGCACCCGCCCCGGCCGGCTGGACGGCACCGTCCCGCTCGCCGACACGCTGCCCACCCTGCTCACCGACCTGGGCGCCGCCTGGCCCGACGACGTCGACGGCCGCCCGCGCACCGAGGTCTTCACCGAGGACGTGCCCGTCCCCCGGCCCGACCCCCGGCTGGCGGCCCACGCCGCCACCGCACAGCCCTCCGAGGCGGCCGAGCGCGCCGCCGAGGAGGAGGACGACTACACCAGCAGCCGGCTCCGCGAGATGGGTTACCTCTGAGCGACCGGCCACACCGACGGAGGAATGAGCGTCATGCAGGAAACGCAGGACACGCAGGACACCAAGGCCCGGCTGCGCAAGGTGCTCGTCGACTCGCTGGAGCTGTCCATCGCCCCGGCGGACATCCCCGATCGCGGGCTCGTCGACGCCCTGGGGCTCGACTCCATCAACACCATCGAGTTCCTCATCTGGGTGGAGAGCGAGTTCGGCGTCGAGATCGCCGACGAGGACCTGTCGATCAAGCTGATCGACGACCTGGACCTGCTCGCCGAGTACGTCGACAGCCGGATCCGCGGCGACCGGACCACCGCCAGCACCGCGGCCTGACCAGGAGCCCCCGATGCCTCAGCCCGTCGACATCGACATCAGCCCCGCAACGCCGCGCCGGAAGCCCGGCGAGTTCACCATCGACCTCGACCCGAGGATCACCGACCCCGGGCGCTTCCGGGTCAGCTTCCTGATCCTGCTCGACGGCGACCTCGTGATGTCCCCCGAGCACCTCGGGGTCGCCTACATGACCAGCGTGCTGCGCAGCGTCGGCTTCACCGCCGAGATCCGCGAGGTCGAGCACGGCGCGGACCCCCATGCCGCCGTCGTCGAGCACCTCCGCGAGTACCGGCCCGACCTGGTCTGCTTCACCCTGATGAGCCTCAACCTGACCAGCTGCGTCAGCCTCTGCCAGGAGATCCGGGAGGCCCTGCCGGGCGTCCCGATCGCCTGCGGCGGCCCGGCCGGCACCTTCGCCGGGCTCGACGTGCTGCGCAACAACCCGTACACCGACGTGGTCGCCGTCGGCGAGGGCGAGCCCACCATCCTGGACCTGGTCCAGCGGCTCTACCTCGGCGAACCGCTCACCGAGTGCCCCGGCGTCTGCTACCGGGACGCCGACGGCGGGCTGCACCAGAACCCGGCCCGGCCGCTGATCCACGACCTGGAGGTGCTGCCCTTCCCGGCCCGCGACCAGCTCAGCCAGCACGGCGACAAGCTGGAGTACGTCCGGGTCAGCACCAGCCGCGGCTGCGTCGCCAACTGCGCCTTCTGCTCGGCCCCGCACCTCAAGAACCGGGTGCAGGCCGGCAAGGCCTGGCGCGGGCGCGGACCGGAGCAGATCGTCGAGGAGGTGGCGCAGATCGTCGAGCGCCACCAGTTCCGCACCATCGACTTCGTCGACTCCACCTTCGAGGACCCGGACGGCGGGCGGGTCGGCAAGAAGCGGGCCGCCGCGATCGCCCAGGGCCTGCTCGACCGCGGCCTCGACATCTACTACAACGTCTGCATGCGCGCCGAGAACTGGCGCGACACCCCCGAGGACCACGCCCTGCTCGACCTGCTCACCGCCTCCGGGCTGGAGAAGGTCAACGTCGGCATCGAGGCCGGCACCGCCGAGGAGCTGCTGCTCTGGGAGAAGCGGGCGACCGTCGAGGACAACGTCACCATCATCCGGATGCTCCGCGAGCACGGCATCTACCTGGCGATGGGCTTCATCCCGTTCCACCCCTACGCCACCGTCGACACCCTGGTCGCCAACGCGAAGTTCCTGCGCGACAACGCCGGGCACAACCTGCGCCGGATGACCGAGCGGCTGGAGATCTACCCGGGCACCGCGATCGTCCGCCGGATCGAGGGCGAGGGCCTGCTCTGGGACAGCTACCACGAGACCCTCGACCCGTACGGCTACGACTTCGCCGACGAGCGGGTCGGGCAGCTGGCCAAGCACTTCGCCCGGCTCTACAACAACGACGACTACCACCGCAACGGCGTCATCACCGACCAGTCGGCGGTCTTCGAGTTCGAGACCTACAACGTCGTGATGCAGACCTTCATCTCCCGGCTGCACCGCCGGTTCGGGAAGCTGCCCGGCGTCAACGAGGTGATGGAGGAGTTCAAGGCCACCGTGCACGCGGTCCGCCAGGAGATGGGGCAGTTCAACTACAGCTTCTTCATGTCCAACCTGGAGGCCGTGATGAACGACTCCCTGGACACGGACAAGCAGGACCGCCAGGTCGTGGAGGTCGAGGAGTACTTCCGCGCCCGGCTCGACCAGCTCCGCTCCGAGCAGCTGCGGGTCGGCAAGCGCCTCACCCGGCTCGGCGCCCGGGTCATGGAGATCAGCTCCACCCTGCCGAACTACGGCCCGGGCGGGCTGCCGCGCAGCTACAGCGGCGAGGGCAGCGGTGCCACCTGGTGAACCCGGCGCCACCGGCCGGATCGCGGTGTGCAGCCTCAGCAGCCGGGAGCTCCTGGAACCGCTCTCGGCCCTGCCGGACGTCGCCATCGCCGGGACCCTGATGACCGCCAACCTCGGTATCGAGCAGCTGGTGCGCACCATCGCGCACCGGCCCTCGATCCGCGGCCTGGTCGTCTGCGGACGGGACTCGCCGCGGTTCCTGGCCGGGCAGAGCCTGGTCGCCCTGTTCCGCGAGGGGCTCGACGCCGAGCGGCGCCGGATCCGCGGCGCCGCCGGCTACCTGCCGGTGCTGCGCACGGTGGCGCTGCGGGAGGTCGAGCAGGTGCGCGCCCGGGTCGAGCTGGTCGACGCCCGCGGCGAGTGCGATCCCGCGGTGCTGCGCCGGCTGGTCGCCGAGCTGTCCGCGCGGGCCGCCGCCGCACCGGACCGTCCCGGGCTCCCGGGATGGTCCGGCGGCGGGCCGGCGGACGGTCCCGCGGGCGCGGAGGAGGGCCGGCGGCCGGCCTTCCGCCGACTGCGCCCGGGCGGGCGCCGGGTGGGCATCAGCAAGTCGCTGGACGGCTTCGTGGTCATCGTCCTGGACCGGGCCGCCCACCGGATCGTCCTGCGGCACTACGACAACGACCTGACGCCCCGGCACGAGATGACGGGCGTCCGCGCCGAGTCGATGCTGCTGGGCCTGCTGTCCGCCGGCGTCGTCGCCGAACCGGCCCACGCGGGCTACCTCGGCGGCGAGCTGGCCAAGGCCGAGACCGCCCTGCGGCTCGGCCTGCCCTACGTCCAGGACCTGCCGCTGCGCGCGCCGTCGCGGACCGGCCGGACCGCGACGGCCCGCCGAAGCGAACGAGAGGACGCCCCGACCATGGGTGACGCGACGCCGAGCCCCTACAGCCTCCCGGAGTTCCTCTCGGCCCTGGTGGCCGGGCTCGGGGTGGAGGGGGTCGAGCTGGACCCGGAGGTGCCGCTGGGCACCCAGCTGCTGGTGGACTCCACCCGGCTGATCGAGCTGGCCATCGTGCTGGAGGAGGAGCTGGGGCTGGACCTGCCGCCCGACCTCAACCTGCGCCGGGCCAGCCCGCTGGACCTGTACGGCGCCCTCACCGGCTGACGG